>NZ_JBHXML010000046.1:0-77204 GCF_042720345.1 Kitasatospora sp. NPDC058478
CCGGTGGCGGCGTGGCCGGCGCCCTGCTCGTGGCGGACCAGGATGTGGCGCACCTTGGCCGAGTCCATCAGCGGGTCGTACGCGGGAAGGATGGCCCCGCCCGGGATGCCGAAGACGGTGTCGGCGCCCACGGCCTCCAGCGAGCGGATGAGCGACTGGGCGCCGGTCATGGTTTCGACGACGTGCTGGGGAGCGGGAGCGTGGGCGGCCGTGGTGTCCCCGCGGCGGGGGGATGCGGCGTGCTCAGTCATCTGCCTGTCTCTTCTCGGAATGTGCCGGCCCGGTGGTTTCGGGCCCCGGTGGTGCGAGGGTGGGGTCCCGGTTTCGGGCCGATCGCCGGCTCTGCCTCAATCGTCCCGCTTCCTCCCCGCGAATCGGGGCGGATCGGGCGGTCGGGGCCAGGGGTCTTGCGGTGGTGGAACAGCGTCAGTGCAACAAAAAACCCCTCGTGCCAAGGGCATGCGAGGGGTGGCGCGTCGGTCTGTCACAAGCGGGGGGTGTGAACCCGCTCAGCCGACGCGCCCGCCAAGTACGAGAATTCGGGTGCGCATGGCAACGACCCTCCTCCTGTCCGGGGGCACGTGTCAAGCAGGTGGGATGACCGTCTCGCCATGCGGACCTGGCCCTGGACCGGTCACCGCGCGGCGTTCGGGCAGGTCGGGGGCACCGTGGTGATGCACGACACGCCCCCCGCCGCCCTCCCCGCGGCCACCCGTCCGGGCCTCCGCGGCCAGGTACGCGCGCCGGGCCGAGACCGAGCCGAGCGGTCTGGGCAGCGGGTAGCCTCGGCGCACCAGCGCCCGGCGCAGCCGGGTCTCGTCCAGCGGCGGCGCGAAGGCCGAACCCTGGCCCTGCCGGCAGCCCAGCTCCTGGAGCGCGGCGACCTGGCGGGGCAGGTCCACCCCCTCGGCGCCGGTGACCAGGCCGAGGTCGTGGCCGAGCCGCAGGGCGTGCCCGGCGAGCGTGCGGCTGAGCGCGGACTCCCCGAGGTCCTGCACCAGCGTGCGGTCCAGCTTGAGGCCGTCCAGGGGCAGCCGGGCCAGCTCGCCGAGCGAACCGCTGCCGGCGCCGTAGCCGGCCAGCACGGTGGTGACCCCGAGCCGGCGCAACGCGGCCAGCCGGCGGCCGAGTTCGTCGGCGAGCGAGTCCGGGCCCATCCGGGCCACCTCGATCACCAGCTCGCCGGCCGGCAGCCGGCTGTCGCGCAGCGCCGCGGCCACCGTCTCGTACAGGCCGGGCGAGCACAGCCGCTCGGTGGAGAGCCGGACGGCGACCGGGACGGGCGCGGGGCCGCTGCGGCTGCGGCCGGACTGGCCGCGCCGGTTGGCCGCGGCCGTCACCGCCTCCTGGACCAGCCAGCGGGAGAACCGGGTGGCCGCGTCGCCGTGGTCGGCCGAGCGCAGGAACTCGGCCGGGGTGAGCAGCAGGCCGCCCGCCGAACGCCAGCGGGCCTGCGCCTCGACGCCGGTCACCGCGCCGCTGCCGAGGTCCACCACGGGCTGGTGGAGCAGGGTGAAGCCGCCCTCCCGGACGGCGGCCCGCAGCCGCTCCTCCAGTTCGGTGCGGCGCTCCAGATCGGCCCGCATCGCGGGGTTGTAGAGCACCACCCGGCCCTTGCCCTCGGACTTGGCCCGGTACATCGCGAGGTCGGCGTTGCGCATCAGCTCGTCGGTGGCCGCCCTCGGGTCGGCGGCCGGGCCGCGTTCGGGGGTGCCGAAGGCGATGCCGATGCTGGCGGCGACACCGAGTTCGGCGCCGCCGATCCAGTACGGCTCGGAGAGCGCGATCCGCAGCCGCTCGGCGAGCTCCTGGACCTGGAGCCGGCCGAGCGGGCCGCAGACCAGCGCGGCGAACTCGTCGCCGCCGAACCGGGCGACGGTGTCCCCGCAGCGGACGGCCCCCTGGAGCCGGCGGGCCGCCTGCACCAGCAGTTCGTCGCCCACCTGGTGGCCGGCCGTGTCGTTGACCGCCTTGAAGCCGTCCAGGTCGAGGAAGAGCACCGCGACCCCGGCGCCGCCCTCGCCCTGCTGGCCGCGGGCGCCGAGGGCGGCCCGCAGCCGCTGGGCGAACAGCGCCCGGTTGGGCAGGTCGGTGAGCGGGTCGTGGAAGGCGTTGTGCTGCAACTGGGCCTGGAGTATCACGCGTTCGGTCACGTCCCGGCTGTTGAGGATCAGGCCGTCACGGTGCCGGCTGACCGTCGACTCGACGTGCAGCCACTCGCCGCCGCCGGAGCTGATCCGGCACTCCACCCGGGCGGACGGCTCGGCGGTGCCCGGGGAGCGGTGGGCGGTGAGCCGGACCCTCGCCAGGTAGCGGCGGACCTCGGCGAGCACCCGGTCCACGTCCTCCGGGTGGACCAGGTCCAGCAGGTTGCCGCCGACCAGTTCCTCCGGGTCCCGCCCGTAGACGCCGAGTGCGGCCGGGGAGACGTAGGAGAGCACACCGTTGGCGCCGGCGATCATGATGACGTCGCTGGAGCCCTGCACCAGGGAGCGGAAGTGCGCCTCCTTGTGGGCGAGTTCCTGGGCGAGCGAGAGGTTGTCGAGCAGCATCACGCCCTGGCGCAGGATGAGCGCCAGGCCGACGGTGCAGGCCGCCGCGGCCACCACCCGGTCCAATTCCCGCCCGCCGAGGGCGTTGTAGAGGATCCCGGCGGTGCACACCGCGGCGGCCGCGTACGGGGTGAGCGCGCTGAAGGTGGTGGCCACCCGGCGGCGCGGCAGGCCTCCGGCCGAGGGGTGCTCGCGCAGCGGGCGGCGCCAGCGCGGCGACCACGGCGCCCAGGCCAGCAGCAGGCTGCCGGAGAACCATCCGGCGTCCAGCAGTTCGCCCGATCGGTAGCTGCTGCGCAGCTCCGGGGAGGTGAACAGGGCGTCGCACAGGACGGTGACGGCCAGCGCCACCATCGCGGTGTGCACGGCCGCCCGATTGCCGTCCCGGCCGCCGAAGCGCAGCCCGACGACCAGGCTGACCAGCAGGATGTCCAGGACCGGGTAGGCCAGGTTGAGGGCCAGCCGCAGTGGCGAGCCGACCTCGCCGGCGGCGATCCGGCCGAGCGCCAGGCTCCAGCTGAGGGTGAACAGCGAGCCGGCGATCAGCCAGCCGTCGAGCAGCAGGCAGAGCCAGCCGGCGGCCGAGCGCGGGCGCTGGGCGAGCACCAGGACACCGGTGATGGCGAGCGGGGAGAACAGCAGGAAGGCGTACTCGGCGAGCGAGTCCTGCGGCAGCGGGCTGCGGGCGACCAGTTCGTACCAGCCCCAGGTGCCGTTGCCGCAGGCCACCATGAGCGAGGAGAGGCCGAACAGCAGCCAGGCCGGGCGGGCGCGCCCGCCGGCTGTGCAGCCGTACACCAGGCAGGACAGCGCGGCCGCGAGCGCCGCCGCGGCCAGGCCGAAGTCGCCCATGAAGATGGAGAGTTGGAAGGATCCCCAGCCGGTGGCGGCGCCCAGGGCATAGGCCAGGCAGAGCGCGCCGAGGACGAGGCCGGGCAGCGTCCGACTCTCCCGGAGCCGGCTCAGCGGGCCGCGCCGGCCGGGGGCGGGCGGGCCGGCTGCGGCTGCGCCGGGCGCGGACGTGTCGGGCTCGGACGCGTCGGCGGGTGGCACGCCCGGCCGTCCGGCCCCGGGCAGCACCGTATCGGTGGAGCTCACTCGGCCTCTCCCCCTCCGGCCCGGGGCCTGGCGCCCCGGCCACGGGCCACCGGCCGCGCGCCTCTCGGTCGTACGCGGTGGCCTGGCGCCCCGTCAGGACGGAGGCCCAGGGGGTGGGCGGCCTTCCGGTCACCACACCGCACCGATGTTCCCGATCGGGACCCTACACCAAATCCGTCACTCAATGACACATGCACTCAACTTAGAGTAATGGCGAGGGGGTGGGGAAATGCACCCGATTCCGGCGGATCGGCCCGGTTGGCGGCGGCGCGCGACCAGGGGCTCACGCGGCGCGCACGGGAGCACGCGACGGCGCCCGGCCCCGGGCCGCCCGGACCGGAGACGGTCAGGAGGCCCGGCGCCGGGCGCTCGGGTCAGCGGGAGGCCCGGGGGGACAGGGCCTACGCCGGATCGTCCGGGAACAGCCGCAGCCGGTGCGCCAGCGCTGCCGCCTCACCCCGGCCGGTGACCGCGAGCTTGCCCAGGATGTTGGAAACGTGCACGCTCGCGGTCTTCGGAGAGATGTACAGCTCCTCCGCGATCTGCCGGTTGCTCCAGCCGCGCGCCAGCAACCGGAGCACGTCCCGCTCACGGGGGGTGAGGCCGAAGGACTCCCCGGCGGGCGGGGTCGCGGCCGGCCCGGCAGCCGGGCGCGCGGCCGCCACCGGGGTCAGCGTCAGCCCGGCCCGCTCGGCCAGGCCCGCGACCTCCGCCAGCAGCGGACGGTCGCCCCGGACGGTGGCCAGTTCCCGCGCCTCGCGCAGCAGTTCGGCCCCGGCCTCGCGCCGCCCGGCCAGCACCTCGGCCTCGCCGGCCCGCAGCAGGGCGACCGCCAGCGGGTACGGCAGCCCGGTCGGCCGCAGCGCGGCGACCACGGCGGCCCACTGCTCCGGGGTGTCGGCGGCCTCGGCGCGGGCCAGTTCGCCCTCCAGCAGCCGGGCCCAGCCGTGGTGCATCGGCGCCCGCGGCCGCAGCCGGGCCGCCCGCGCGGCGATCGCGGCCAGTGCCTCGGCCCGGCCCGCCGCGGCCTCCGGCAGGCCCCGGCTGTCCGCCTCCACCGTGGCGGCCTCGACCAGCAGCGGGTACACGTCGGACTCGTGGCCGAGCCGCCCCTCCTCCGCCAGCGCGGTGAGCAGTTCCTCCCGGGCCTCCAGCGGCCGACCGGCGAGCGCGGCGATCCGCACCGCCAGCCGGCTGATCGGCACGCTGTGCTGGAGCTGGCCGACCCGGTTGGCCGACCGGGCCTGCGCCAGCATGGTCGCCGCGCCGGCCAGGTCCCCGCGCAGCAGCGCGAGGTCGCCGCGCATCCGGTCCAGGAACTCGGCGTGGGTGCCGGTCAGGCTGGTCAGCTCGCAGGCGTCGAGCACCTCGGCGGCCTCCCGGATCCGCCCCAGGTCGGTCAGCGCCTCGGCCAGGTTGCCGGTCAGGATGGTGCCGATGTTGCGCAGCAGGCCGTTGCCGTCCGCGTAGACCAGGCCCTCGCGGGCCAGCACCACCGCCTCCTCGGCCCGGCCCACCCCGCGCTGCATGCTGGCCAGGTTGTTGACGCCGCGCAGCAGCAGGTCGGGCACGCCCAGCCGGCGGGCCGCCTCGACCGCCCCGGCCAGTTCGGCCAGCCCGCCGTCGGCGTCGCCGTGCACGTCGTAGCGCAGGCCGCCGAGCGTCATCCGGGCGTGCACCTCGACGGAGTGCGCGCCGACCTCCTGGGCGATCCGGATCGCCCGCTCGGCCAGCTCGATGTGCTCGGGGCCGGGCTTCTTGAGCATCGCCACCCCGGCGCCGAGCGCGAACACCTCGGCCTGGACGGCGGACGGCGGCAGGTGGTCGACCAGCCGGTGCGCGTGCAGGATCTCCTCGTCGTCGCCGGAGCGGCGCAGATTGCCCAGCATCCGGGCCCGGTTGATCCGGAACCAGGCCGCGCGCACCGGGTGCACGGCCTCGTCGACCAGCCGCAGCCCCCGCCTGGCGAGGCTCAGGCCGCGCTCGCGGTCGCCGCAGCGCCGGGCCGCGACCACCGCCTCGGCCAGCACGTCGACCAGCTGGATCCGGTCGCAGTCCCCGTCGGCGGTGCTGTGGTCGCAGGAGCCCGGCGGGTAGGTCTCGGCCCAGTCGTACGGGCGCAGGGTGTGCGCCAGCACCTCCTCGGAGACCATGTCCCACAGTTCCAGGGCCCGTTCCAGCATGCCCAGTTGCTCGGCGAAGGCGTTGCGGCGGCGGGCCGCCCGGGCGGCGTCCAGGGCGGTCGGCAGGGCGCGGGCCGGGTCGTGCGCGTGGTACCAGTAGTTGGCCAGCCGGGCGGGCAGGGCGTCGCAGGAGACCAGCTGCGGCTGCGCCTCCACCGCGAGTGCGAACTTGCGGTTGATCCGGTGCCGTTCACCGGGCAGCAGGTCGTCCGAGACCGCCTCGCGGACCAGCGCGTGCCGGAAGCGGTAGCCCTCGCCCTCGCCGTCCGGGCGCAGGATGTTGGCGCCGACGGCCGCCCGCAGCGCCTCGATCAGCGCCTCCTCGTCGTCGTCCAGGACGGCCGCCAGCAGGGCGTGCTCGACGTGCGAGCCGCCCTCGGCGGCGATCCGCACCACCCGCTGGGCCTCCTCGACCAGGCTCTCCACCCGGACCAGCAGGATGTCGCGCAGCGAGTCGGTGAGCCCTGCGCCGCAGCCGTCCTCGAAGGCGGTGGCCAGCTCCTCGACGAAGAACGGGTTCCCCTCGGAGCGGCGGTGGATGCGGTCCACCAGCTTCCGGTCGGGGTCGGCGGTGCCGAGGATGCCGGCCAGCTGGGCGGCGACCTCGCCGCGGCCGAACCGTTCCAGCTCCAGCCGCTGGACGGTGCGCAGCCGTTCGAGCTCGGCCAGGAAGGGGCGCAGCGGGTGGCGGCGGTGCAGGTCGTCGGAGCGGTAGGTGGCGACCAGCAGCACCCGGGACCGGTGCAGGGTGCGGACCAGGAAGGCGAGCAGTTCGCGGGTGGAGCGGTCGGACCAGTGCAGGTCCTCGACGGCGAACACGAGGGTACGCTCCGCGCCGAGCCGCTCGAACAGCCTCGCGGTGTGCTCGAACAGCCGGGCCCGGCCGTACTCGTCGTTGGGTTCGCCGTCGGCCTCGCCGAACTCGGGCAGCAGCCGGGCCAGGTGCCCCTCGCTGCCGACCGCCGCGGCCTCCAGCTCGGCGCCCAGCGAGCGGTGCAGCCGGCGCAGCGCGGCGGCCAGCGGGGCGTACGGCAGGCCCTCGGCGCCGATCTCCAGGCAGCCGCCGAGCGTGGTGACCGCTCCCCCGGCGGCGGCCCGCTCCAGGAACTCCTCCAGCAGCCGGGTCTTGCCGACGCCCGCCTCGCCGCCGATCAGCACGGCCTGCGGGCTGCCGGAGCCGGCCCGGCGCAGCGCGTCGGTCAGTTCGGTGATCTCGCTGCCGCGGCCGACGAAGACGGGACTCACCGATATCTGCTGCATGGAGGCGAGCATGCCATAGCCGGAGGTGGCGGGCCGAGGGGTTATCTCCCCTGGCGAACGCCCGGAGGGGGAGGCGCTCCCCTGCTGCGCCTCCCCCTCCGAAACTCCCTCGGCACCGTCGTGGTGCCGGTCCGTCAGCATTCGCGCTGGCGCGCGGGGCGCCGCTGGAAGCGGGCGGCCACCGGACGCTGCCGCAGGCGGCGCCCCTCCTTGGCCTCCCGGACCAGGCGCTCGTGCTCGGCGCGGACGGCCAGCTCGTGGGCGTGCTGCTGGATGAGCTCGTACTCGATCACTTCGGTTCCCCCTGTGGGTTTCACTGCGTTTCGCTGTCGAGTAAGACTTTCCTCTCCCAGCGGGGGGTGCCGCATCGGAAGCCCTACCGATCTTCCGGGCCCCAGGTGCCTTAGATCGGGGCCCCGGGAACGACAAAGGCCCGGTCTTACCTCGATTTAGAGGTGAGACCGGGCCTTAGGCCTTACTTAGGTGGCCTTAGATGCCTTAGGCGCCTTAGGAAGCTCAGGCGGAGACGCCCAGCTTCCCCGGGCTGCGCCTACTGCCCCTCGACGGCGAGCCGCTCCAGGATCAGGTCCTTGACGCGGGCCGCGTCGGCCTGGCCGCGGGTGGCCTTCATGACCGCACCGACCAGCGCGCCGACCGCGGCGACCTTGCCGTCGCGGATCTTGGCGGCGATCGCCTCGTTCTCGGCGATGGCCTGGTCGACGGCCGCACCGAGCGCGGAGTCGTCCGAGACGACGGCCAGGCCGCGCTTCTCGACGACCTCGTCCGGCTCGCCCTCGCCGGCCAGCACGGCCTCGATGACCTGGCGGGCCAGCTTGTCGTTCAGCTTGCCCTCGGCGACCAGCGCGGTGACCCGGGCGACCTGCGCCGGGGTGATCGGCTGCTCGCTCAGCTCGGTGCCGGTCTCGTTGGCCCGGCGGGCCAGCTCGCCCATCCACCACTTGCGGGCCTGGTCGGCCGGGGCGCCGGCGGCGATGGTCTCCTGGATCGGCTCGACGGCGCCGGCGTTCAGCACCGACTGCATGTCCTTGTCGGACAGGCCCCACTCGGCCTGCAGCCGGGCCCGGCGTACCCGCGGCAGCTCGGGCAGGCCTGCGCGCAGCTCCTCGACCCAGGCGCGGGCGGGGGCGATCGGCACCAGGTCCGGCTCGGGGAAGTAGCGGTAGTCCTCGGCGTTGTCCTTGATCCGGCCCGAGGTGGTGCTGCCGTCCTCCTCGTGGAAGTGCCGGGTCTCCTGGATGATCGTGCCGCCGTCGGTCAGCACGGTGGCGTGCCGCTGGATCTCGAACCGGGCGGCCCGCTCCACGCTGCGCAGCGAGTTGACGTTCTTGGTCTCCGAACGGGTGCCGAAGGTCTCGGTGCCGTTGGGGCGCAGCGACAGGTTGACGTCGCAGCGCATCTGGCCCTTGTCCATCCGCGCCTCGGAGACGCCCAGCGCCTTGATCAGCTCGCGCAGCTCGGCGACGTACGCCTTGGCGACCTCGGGGGCGCGCTCGCCGGCGCCGGTGATCGGCTTGGTGACGATCTCGATCAGCGGGATGCCGGCCCGGTTGTAGTCGAGCAGCGAGTGGGTGGCGCCGTGGATGCGGCCGGTCGCGCCACCGACGTGGCTGGACTTGCCGGTGTCCTCCTCCATGTGGGCGCGCTCGATCTCCACGCGGAAGGTCGAGCCGTCCTCCAGCTGCACGTCGAGGTAGCCGTTGAAGGCGATCGGCTCGTCGTACTGCGAGGTCTGGAAGTTCTTGGGCATGTCCGGGTAGAAGTAGTTCTTCCGCGCGAACCGGCACCACTCGGCGATCTCGCAGTTCAGCGCCAGGCCGATCTTGACGGCCGACTCCACGCCGATCGCGTTGACCACCGGCAGCGAGCCGGGCAGGCCCAGGCAGGTCGGGCAGGTCTGGCTGTTCGGCTCGGCACCCAGCTCGGTCGAGCAACCGCAGAACATCTTGGTCTTGGTGCCCAGCTCGACGTGGACCTCAAGGCCCATCACCGGGTCGTACGACGCGAGAGCGTCCTCGTAGGAGACCAGGTTCATGACGCTCACAGCGTCCCCTTCACTAAAAGACTTGGGAGGTACGGGCCCGGCCGCCGCTCGCGCGGGGCCGGGCCGGGGCGCTCAGCTCAGCCCAGCAGGACGTCGTCGGAGCCGAGCTGGCGCAGCTCGCGCACCAGCAGGGCGGTACCGGTGATCAGCGCGGCGGCGCCGACCAGGGCGTTGACCAGCTTGAGGGTGTCGCTCTCCTCGCGGGCCTTGCGGACGTCCTTGACGACCGAGACCGCGCCGAAGGCGCTGGTGCCGATGGACAGCCAGAGGCCCGGCTTGCTGTGCTTGAAACCCTTCAGGGACGACGGGGCCTTGAGGGACGACGGGGCCTTGGCCTTCTCGATCTTGCTCACAGTGCCGGTGCCTCCTCCAGCAGGGTGTGCCCCCACTTGTCGTTGAGTGCGGCCTCGACGGCGCCGCCCACCCGGTACAGGCGGTCGTCCGCCATCGCGGGTGCGATGATCTGCAGGCCGACCGGGAGATTGTCCTCCGGGGCCAGACCGCAGGGCAGCGACATGGCCGCGTTGCCCGCGAGGTTCGACGGAATCGTGCAGAGGTCGGCCAGGTACATCGCCATCGGGTCGTCGGCGCGCTCGCCGATCGGGAAGGCGGTGGTCGGCGTGGTCGGCGAGACCAGCACGTCCACGCCCGCGAAGGCGGCGTCGAAGTCGCGCGAGATGAGCGTGCGGACCTTCTGGGCCGAGCCGTAGTAGGCGTCGTAGTAGCCCGAGGAGAGGGCGTAGGTGCCGAGGATGATGCGGCGCTTGACCTCGGGGCCGAAGCCGGCCTCGCGGGTCAGGGCGGTGACGTCCTCGGCCGAGCGGGAGCCGTCGTCGCCGACCCGCAGGCCGTAGCGCATCGCGTCGAAGCGGGCCAGGTTGGACGAGGCCTCGCTGGGCGCGATCAGGTAGTACGCCGGCAGCGCCAGGGTGAAGGACGGGCAGGAGACCTCGACGACCTCGGCGCCCAGCTCGCGCAGCAGCTCCACCGACTCGTTGAAGCGCTCCATCACGCCGGCCTGGTAGCCCTCGCCGGCGAACTCCTTGACCACGCCGATCCGCATGCCGCGCACGTCGCGCAGCTTGGCGGCCTCGACCACGGCCGGGACGGGCGCGTCGATCGAGGTGGAGTCCAGCGGGTCGTACCCGGCGATGGCCTCGTGCAGCAGGGCCGCGTCCAGCACGGTGCGGGCGCACGGGCCGCCCTGGTCCAGCGAGGACGAGAAGGCGACCAGGCCGTAGCGGGAGACCGAGCCGTAGGTCGGCTTGACGCCGACGGTGCCGGTGACGGCGCCGGGCTGGCGGATCGAGCCGCCGGTGTCGGTGCCGATCGCCAGCGGGGCCTCGAAGGCGGCCAGCGCGGCGGCCGAGCCACCGCCGGAGCCGCCGGGGATGCGGGAGAGGTCCCACGGGTTGCCGGTCGTGCCGTAGGCGGAGTTCTCGGTGGAGGAGCCCATCGCGAACTCGTCCATGTTGGTCTTGCCGAGGATGACCACGCCGGCGTCCTTGAGACGGGTGGTCAGCGTGGCGTCGTACGGCGGGATCCAGCCTTCGAGGATCTTGGAGCCGCAGGTGGTCGGCACGCCCTTGGTGGTGAAGACGTCCTTCAGCGCGAGCGGGACGCCGGCCAGCGGGCCCAGCTCCTCGCCCTTGGCGCGCTTCTCGTCGACGGCCTTGGCGGCGTTCAGCGCGCCCTCGGTGTCGACGTGCAGGAAGGCGTTGACCTTCTTGTCGACGGCGCCGATGCGGTCCAGGTGCGCCTGCGCCACCTCGACGGCGGACACCTCGCCCTTGGCGATGGCGGAAGCCGTCTCAGCGGCGGTGTACTTGATCAACTCGGTCATCTCGGTCAGTCCTCCCCGAGGATCTGGGGCACGCGGAAACGCTGCTCCTCGGCGGCGGGGGCGCCGGACAGCGCCTGCTCCGGGGTGAGCGACGGCCGCACCTCGTCCGCGCGCATCACGTTGGTCAGCGGGAGCGGGTGGGAGGTCGGCGGGACGTCCTGTCCGGCGACCTCGGAAACGCGGGCGACCGCGCCGATGATCACGTCGAGCTGCTCGGCGAAGTGGTCCAGCTCTTCGGGCTTCAGCTCAAGACGCGACAGCCGGGCGAGGTGGGCGACCTCCTCGCGCGTGATGCCAGGCATGCAGCGATCCTCAGGGTGAGTTCTGGTGAGGCCCGGCGCCGCGCGCAGGCGGTGCCGGGCCCGGGCAGGAGCAACCGGTCCGGTGCTCCGTCCTCGTGGTCTTTGGACCCCATCCTATGGGGCCCGGCCCGGCCACCGGCCAACGAGTAAGCGTGTGCGCCCGTCACTGCGGCCTGGTGCGGGCCCAACTCTGCGTGCCCGGCGCCTTGATCTCGATCTGCGCGGCCGACACGGGCTGGGGTGCGGGCGCGGCCTGGACCGTCTGCACGGCCTGCACGGCCTGCGGGAGCGTCGGGGGCAGCACGGGGGGCAGCACCGGCGCGATGGCCTGCTGGACCACCGGCTGGACGGCCGGCGGCAGCACCGGCTGGACCGGCAGGCCCTGGCCCCCCTGCACCGCGTGGAGCGCCGACGGCAGCCGGCCCGGCGGGGGGACCAGCCGCTCCACCGGCGGGGCGCCGGTACGGTGCACCCGCAGCCAGGCGGTGGCCTGCTCGGCCGGCAGCGCGGCCGACACCAGCCAGCCCTGGACGGCGTCCACGCCCATGCAGTGCAGCCGCTCCCAGGTCTCGTCGTCCTCGACGCCCTCGGCGACCACGGTCAGGCCCAGCGAGTGGGCGAGCTCCACCGAGCAGCGCACCACCGCCGCGTCGTGGTCGTCGATGACCATCCGGGAGACGAAGGAGCGGTCGATCTTCAGCTCGCCGACCGGCAGGCTGCGCAGCCGCACCAGCGAGGAGTGGCCGGTGCCGAAGTCGTCCAGGGACATCCCGACGCCGTAGCCGCGCAGTTCGGCGAGGGTGTCGGCGGCCCGGCGGGAGTCGTCCAGCAGCAGCCGTTCGGTGATCTCCAGCTGGAGCGCGTGGGCCGGCACCTGGTGGCGGACGAGGTGGCCGGCGACGCGCTGGGCGAAGCCGGGGTTGAGCACGTCGCGCGGGGAGACGTTGACCGCGACCTGCACCTGGAGGCCCTGCTCCCGCCAGTAGGCGAGCTGCCCGACGGCGGCCTCCAGCACGTAGTCGGTGAGCCGGGGCATCAGGCCGCTGGACTCGGCGAGCCCGACGAACTCGTCCGGCGAGACCCGGCCCTGGCCGGGGCGCTCCCAGCGCAGCAGCGCCTCCAGGCCGACCACCCGGCCGTCGAAGGCCACCTTGGGCTGGTAGTGCAGCTGCACCTCGCCGGTCTCCAGGGCCCGCCGCAGGTCGCCGAGCAGCCCTATCCGGTACGGCGTGTCGGCGTCCTGGGTCTCGTCGTACTGCGCGACGCCGCTGCAACCGCGCTGGGCGTGGCCCATCGCCACGTCGGCGCGGCGCAGCAGCGCCTCGGCGTCCTGGGCGTGCTGCGGGTAGACGCAGACGCCGGCGCTGGCCTCCAGCACGAGCAGCAGCCCGTCCAGCCGGATCGGCGCGGCGAGTTCGGCGATCAGCGCCTTGGCGACCCGCTCCAGGCTGTCCGGGCAGTTGATGCCGGGCAGCAGCACGGCGAACTCGTCGCCGCCCATCCGGGCCACCATCGGGCGGCCGCGCCGGTAGTTCCGGGGCAGGCCGGCGAAGACGTCGTCGATGGACTCCCGGGTGGCGCTGCCGGCCGGGCCTCCGGAGCGCAGCGCGCGGTGCAGCCGACGGGCGATGTGCACCAGCAGCCGGTCGCCGGCGGTGTGACCGAGGGTGTCGTTGAGCGATCGGAAACGATCGAGATCGAGCAGGATGAGACCGACGCTGTAACCTTCCGCACGCTCCGCGATCGCCTCCTGGGCAGCCATCAACAGGGCCTGACGGTTGGGCAGATCCGTCAGCGGGTCGGTCAGCTGGTCACGGGCGCGGTCGCGGGCGATCCGCCAGGCGGCGACCAGCACCGCCAGCGGCACCGCGAACAGCGGCAGCAGTTCGGGCTCGTACCGGTAGACCAGGACGGCCAGCGGGATGAGCGGCGCGGCACCGGCCAGCAGCACGCCGAGCAGCAGGACCGCACCTGCCACCCCCTGCGGCGGGCGTGTGGGCGCACCGCCGGTCGTACGATCCATAAGCCCTGTCCTCCGTCGGGCCCGCCCCGTCAGGCCGCCTTACGGTGAGGCACCGTGCCGGTACCGACAGCTGCCGGGCATGGAGCGACCCCGCGGAGCACCGGCTCAGCCGGTGCCCCCACCCCTGCTGACACTCTGTTGCGCTCCAGGGTATGCCGGGGTCCACCCGGTGGGCAGACTTTCGGACAACCGGAAACGCGCCACCGCGCCCGGGTGTCGCACAGTGACACAATGCCCGCTTTCACGGTGCGACACCCGGTGACGTTGCATCAGGACGATAACAAGACGGGTTCGGTCACGCTCCGCTCGGGTCGGCCTCCGGGGCGGCCTCGGCGGGGGCCTTCCCGACCTCGGGCAGGCCGAGGTGGGCGCGGGCCGCGGTCGCTCCGTCGGCGAGCAGCACGGCGAAGCCGGCGTCGTCCAGGACCGGCAGCCCGAGCTGAACGGCCTTGTCGTACTTGGACCCCGGGTTGTCACCGGCCACGACAAAATCTGTCTTCTTCGATACCGAACCGGTCACCTTCGCGCCGCGCGAGGTCAGCGCCTCCTTGGCCCCGTCCCGGGTGTGCCCGGCCAGGGTGCCGGTGACCACGACGGTCAGGCCCTCCAGCGGGCGCTCCGCCTCCTCCTCGTCGGCGGGCTCCTCGGTGAAGCGGATGCCGGCCGCGCGCCACTTCTCCAGGATCCCCCGGTGCCACTCCTCCTGGTACCACTCGACGACGGAACGGGCGATGATCGGCCCGACCCCCTCGACGGCGGCCAGGTCCTCCTCGGTGGCCGAGAAGATCCGGTCGAGGTCCCGGAACTCCCGCGCCAGCTCCTGCGCCGCGACCGGCCCGACGTGCCGGATCGAGAGGCCGTTGAGGAACCGCCACAGCGGACGTTCCTTCACCCTCTCCAGATTCTCCAGCAGCACGCCCGCCGTCTTCTTGGGCTCGCCCTTCTGGTTCGCGAAGAAGGTGGCCTTCTTCTCCTTGCCGGTGCGGTCGTCCAGCTTGGGCATGCCCGTCTTCTGGTCGCGGACCAGCACCTCGATCGGCAGCAACTGCTCCATCGTCAGGCCGAAGATGTCGCCCTCGTCCCGCACCGGCGCCTCGGCCGGCTCCAGCGGCTGGGTCAGCGCGGTCGCCGCGACATAGCCCAGGCCCTCGATGTCCAGCGAGGAACGGCCGCCCAGGAAGGCGATCCGCTCGCGGATCTGCGCCGGGCAGAACTGCGCGTTGGGGCAGCGCAGATCGATGTCCCCCTCGGACATCGGGCGCAGCTCGGCCCCGCACTCGTGGCAGTGCGAGGGCATCACGAACTCCTGCTCGGTGCCGTCCCGCAGGCTCTCCACCGGGCCGAGGATCTCCGGGATGACGTCGCCGGCCTTGCGCAGCACGATGGTGTCGCCGAGCAGCACGCCCTTGGCCTTGACGACCTGCTGGTTGTGCAGCGTCGCGTACTGCACCATCGAGCCGGCCACCTTCACCGGCTCGGCCAGCACCGCGTACGGGGTGGCCCGGCCGGTGCGGCCGATGCCGACCTTGATCGCGGCCAGCCTGCCGGTGACCTCCTCCGGCGGGTACTTCCAGGCGATCGCCCAGCGCGGCGACTTGGAGGTGGAACCGAGCCGCCCTTGCAGGGCGATCTCGTCCACCTTGACCACGACGCCGTCGATCTCGTGCTCGACCGAGTGCCGCTGCTCGCCGAAGTGCCCGATGAACGCCCGCACCTCGTCGAGCGTCCCGACCACCTTGTTGTGCCGGGCCGTCGGCAGGCCCCACGCGCGCAGCAGGTCGTAGGCGTGCGACTGGCAGTCGATGTCGAAGCCGACCCGGGCGCCGATGCCGTGCACCACCATGTGCAGCGGACGGGACGCGGTGACCAGCGGGTCCTTCTGGCGCAGCGAACCGGCGGCGGCGTTGCGCGGGTTGGCGAACAGGTGGAGCAGCGCCTGCGGACGCCTGCCCTCCTTGGCGCGCTCCTCGTTCTCCGCCCGGCGGCGCTCGTTCTCCGCCGCCAGCGAGGCGTTCAGTTCCTCGAAGGCCTCGGTGGGCAGGTAGACCTCGCCGCGGATCTCGACCAGCTCGGGCAGGTCGTCGCCGGTGAGCTGCTGCGGGATCTCCTTGATGGTGCGGACGTTGGCGGTGATGTCCTCGCCGACCCGGCCGGTGCCCCGGGTCGCGGCCAGGACCAACTGGCCGCGCTCGTAGGTGAGGTTGACGGCCAGGCCGTCCACCTTGAGCTCGCACAGGTAGTGGTAGTCGATGCCGTCCAGCTCGCGGGCGACCCGGTCCGCCCAGGCCGCCAGCTCCTCGTCGTCCATGGCGTTGTCGAGGCTGAGCAGCCGCTCGCGGTGCTCGACCTTGGTGAAGCCCTCCGCGACGTCGCCGCCGACCTCCTGCGTCGGCGAGTCCGGCGTCACCAGGGCCGGGTGCGCGGCCTCGACCGCCTCCAGCTCGCGCATCAGGACGTCGAACTCGGCGTCGCTGACGACCGGGGCGTCCTGCACGTAGTACCGGGCGCGGTGCTCGGTGATCTCCACGACCAGCTCGGCATGCCGCCTGCGCACCTCCGCAGGGACGTCCTCCCAGCCCTCGACAGCCACCACCGCAAGCCCTCCTACGTTCTCATTCCGGGTTGTCCACCAGGCTCTGCGCCGCCCGCGCCGCAAGCGACAGCGCCTTGCGCGCGTACGCCGGGGACGCCCCGGCCAGCCCGCAGGTCGGCGTCACCAGCACGCGGCGGCCCAGCAGCTCCGGGGCGAACCCGAGCCTGCGCCACAAGGTCCTGACACCCTGGACACTACCGGCCGGGTCGGACACCTCCTGGTCAGTGGAGGGCACGACACCAGCGAGGATCGCCGTGCCCGCCTCGACCGCCTCGCCGAGGTCGTCGTCCTCCCGCTCGGTGAGGAGGGAGAAGTCGAGGGAGACCCCGGCCACCCCGGCCCGGCGCAGCAGCGGGATCGGGACCTGCGGGGCGCAGCAGTGCACCACGACCGGCACGTCCAGGCCGCGGATCGTCTCGCGCAGCACCTCCTCGGCGACCTGCCGGTCCACCGAGCGCAGCCGCTGGAAGCCGCTGGCGGTCTTCACCGAACCGGCCAGCACGGCGGGCAGCGAGGGCTCGTCGAGCTGGAGGACCAGCTGCGCGCCGGGCACCCGCCGGCGGACGTCCGCCAGGTGGCGGCGCAGGCCCTCGGTGAGCGAGCCGGCGATGTCCCGGCAGGCGCCGTGGTCGGAGAGCGCCTTCTCGCCGTGCCTCAGCTCGATGCTCGCCGCCAGCGTCCACGGGCCCACGGCCTGGAGCTTGAGCGCGCCCTGGTAGCCCTGGGTGAACTCCTCCAGCGCGTCCAGGTCCTCGCCCAGCCAGGAGTGCGCGCGCCGGGTGTCCCGGCCGGGGCGGTCGGCGAACCGCCAGCCGGACGGTTCGGTCTGTGCGAACAGCTCGACCAGCAGGCCGGCGCCGCGGCCGATCATGTCGGCGCCCGGCCCCCGGGCGGGGAGTTCGGGCAGGAACGGCAGCTGCTCCAGCGCGCCGGTGGAGGTCCTGGCGGCCTCCCGCGCGTCGGTGCCGGGCAGCGAACCGACGCCGGTGGCGGCGCCGCGCAGGTCGGGGAAGGTGTCTCCGGTGCTCACCCGCCCGAGCCTAGTGCGCCGCCGCCCCGGCGAGGTCAGCGCCCGGGGCGGACGGTGATGTCGGTGAGCTCCGCGTCGCGGGAGGCGTCCAGGGCGGCGAGGATCGCCTTCACCACCGACTCCGGGGCGATGAAGCGGTCCTCGTCGTAGGCCTTGCCCTCCTGCTGGTGCACCTTGGCCTGCATCGCGGTGGCGGTGCGGCCCGGGTAGACCGAGGTGACCCGGACGCCGTTCGCGTGCTCCTCCTGGCGCAGCGCGTCGGCGAGCGCCTTGAGGCCGTGCTTGCTCGCCGCGTAGGCCGACCACTCGGCGGAGGCGCTCAGGCCCGCACCGGAGTTGACGAACACCACGTGCCCCTTGACCAGGCGCAGCGAGGGCAGCAGGAGCCGGGTCAGCTCGGCGGGGGCGACCAGGTTGACGGCCAGGGTGCTCTGCCAGGCCTTGACCGGCAGCTCGCCGACCGCACCCAGCTCCACCATGCCCGCGACGTGCAGGAGGGAGTCGAGCTCGACGGGCAGCGCCTGGTGGCCGAGGGCCCAGGAGAGCTTGGCCGGGTCGCCGAGGTCGCCGACCAGGGTCTGCGCCCCGGGGAAGCGCTCGCGCAGTTCGGCGGCGCGGCGGACGTCGCGGGCGAACAGCCAGAGGTCGTCGCCGCGCTCGGCGAGACGCTCGGCCAGGACGGCGCCGATGCCGGAGCCGGCGCCGGTGATCAGATGTGCAGCCATGGTGCTGATCTAATCAGGCCTTGAGCTGCTCAAACACCTGAGCCGGGGTGTCGGCGAAGCTGATCAGCTCGGCGAGCGGGCGCGGCAGGAAGCCCTCGGTGTCCATCCGCTCCATCTGCGTGCGCAGGCCCGCGTAGAAGCCCTCGGTGTCCAGGACGATCACCGGCTTGTCGAACATGCCGTGCTTCTTGAGCTCCAGCACCTCGGTCACCTCGTCGAGGGTGCCCAGCCCACCGACCAGCACGACGATCGCGTCGGCCCGGGCGGCCAGCTCCGCCTTCCGCTCGGCGAGGTCCTCGGTCATCACCAACTCGTCGGCGCCGACGTACCCCTTGTGCCTCAGCATCTCGACGAGCACCCCGACCAGCCTGCCGCCCGCCGCCTTCACCTCATCGGCCAGCAGCCCCATCAGCCCGGCGTTCGAGCCGCCCCACACCAGGGTGTGCCCGCCCTCGCCGAGGAGCCGCGCGAACTCGGCGGCGGGAGCGGAGTAGCGGTCGTCGAGCGAGTACGCGGAGCAGAAGACGCAGATATTCATAGTGCTACCTGGTCTATCACGCGGGCCGGGCCTCGCTCACCCCGGTTTCAGGCGCGGACGGCCGGGCGCTCGGTGGCGGCGATGGTGGCGGAGCCGACGACGCGGGTGCCGTCGTACAGGACGACGGCCTGGCCGGGGGCGATGCCGCGGACGGGGGTGTCCAACTGCACCCGCAGCTCGCCGTCCACGACCGACGCGCTCACCGGCACCTCCTCGCCGTGGGCGCGCAGTTGGGCGGTGTACCGGCCGTCGGCGAGCGGCTCGGTGCCGCACCAGCGCGGCCGGATCGCGGTGAGCCCGGTGACGTCCAGGCCCTCCAGCGGGCCGACGGTCACGGTGTTGTCGACCGGCGAGATGTCGAGGACGTAGCGGGGCTTGCCGTCCGCGGCGGGCCGGCCGATCCGCAGGCCCTTGCGCTGGCCGATGGTGAAGCCGTACGCGCCGTCGTGCTCGCCGAGCTTGGTGCCGTCGGCGTCGAGGATGTCGCCGGTGGCGGTGCCGAGGTGCTTGGCCAGGAAGCCCTGGGTGTCGCCGTCGGCGATGAAGCAGATGTCGTGGCTGTCCGGCTTCTTGGCGACGGCCAGGCCGCGGCGCTCGGCCTCCTCGCGGATGGCGTCCTTGGTGGTGTCGCCGAGCGGGAAGAGGGAGTGGGCGAGCTGGTCCGCGTCCAGCACACCGAGCACGTAGGACTGGTCCTTGGCGGCGTCGACGGCGCGGTGCAGCTGGCGCTCCCCGGACGGCAGGTCGACGATCCGGGCGTAGTGGCCGGTGCAGACCGCGTCGAAGCCGAGCGCGATCGCCTTGTCGAGCAGCGCGGCGAACTTGATCTTCTCGTTGCAGCGCAGGCAGGGATTGGGGGTGCGGCCGGCCGCGTACTCGGCGACGAAGTCGTCGATGACGTCCTCGCGGAAGCGCTCGGCGAGGTCCCAGACGTAGAACGGGATGCCGATCACGTCGGCCGCGCGCCACGCGTCCCGGGAGTCCTCGATGGTGCAGCAGCCGCGGGCCCCGGTGCGGAAGGACTGCGGGTTGGCGGACAGCGCCAGGTGGACGCCCGTCACCTCGTGCCCCGCCTCGGCGGCGCGGGCGGCGGCGACGGCGGAGTCGACGCCGCCGGACATCGCCGCGAGCACGCGCAGACGGCCGGTGGACGGAGCGGTCGGGGCACCCGGGAAGTCAGTCATGGTGACTACAAGAGTACGGGGCCGCCGTACATGCCCGACCGCCCGGAGGAACTACCGCCGCACCGCCGCCAGACCCGCGTTGCGGGCCCGCTGGACGGCCGGGGCGATGGCCGCGACCAGCGCCGTCACGTCCTCGCGCACCGAGGTGTGCCCGAGCGAGAACCGCAGCGAGGCCCGGGCCAGCGCCGGGTCGACGCCCATCGCGAGCAGCACGTGGCTGGGCTGCGGCACCCCGGCCGAGCAGGCCGAGCCGGTGGAGCACTCGATGCCCTGGGCGTCGAGCAGCATCAGCAGCGCGTCGCCCTCGCAGCCGGGGAAGGAGAAGTGCGCGTTGGCGGGCAGCCGCCCCTCGGCGGCCGGGTCGCCGTTGAGCACCGCGGCGGGGACGGCGGCCAGCACGGCGGCGATCAGCTCGTCGCGCAGCGCGCCGAGCACGACCGCGTGCTCCGGCTGGCGCTCGACCGCGAGGGCCGCGGCGGTGGCGAAGCCGGCGGCGGCGGGCGCGTCCAGGGTGCCGGAGCGGACGTCGCGCTCCTGGCCGCCGCCGTGCAGCAGCGGGACGGGCGCGGCGCCGCGCGAGAGCAGCAGCGCGCCGATGCCGAACGGGCCGCCGATCTTGTGCCCGGTGACGGTGAGCGCGGTGAGCCCCGACTCGGCGAAGGAGACCGGGACCTGCCCGAGCGCCTGCACCGCGTCGGCGTGCATCGGGATGCCGTACTCGGCCGCGACGGCGGCGAGTTCGCGCACCGGCTGGACGGTGCCGACCTCGTTGTTGGCCCACATCACGGTGACCAGCGCGACCGAGTACGGGTCCCGCTCGATCGCCTCGCGCAGCGCCTGCGGGTGCACCCGGCCGAGCGGGTCGACCGGCAGGTACTCGACGTCGGCGCCCTCGTGCTCGGAGAGCCAGTGCACCGCGTCCAGCACCGCGTGGTGCTCGACCGGGCTGCACAGCACCCGGGTGCGGGCCGGGTCGGCGCCCCGGCGGGCCCAGTACAGGCCCTTGACGGCGAGGTTGTCGGACTCGGTGCCCCCGCCGGTGAGCACGATCTCGCTCGGGCGGGCGCCCAGCGAGTCGGCCAGCGACTCGCGGGCCTCCTCGACCACCCGGCGGGCCCGGCGGCCGGCCGCGTGCAGGGACGAGGCGTTGCCGACCACCCCCAGGTGCGCCGACATCGCGGCGATCGCCTCGGGCAGCATCGGCGTGGTCGCCGCATGGTCCAGGTATGGCATAACCATCCGATTGTAGAGGGCGCTCCCCGGGCCCCGTCCCGGTGTGCGCACCGATCCGGCCACCGGACGACTCCCGGACGTTACCCGGAGCGCGCGCCCACCGAACACCGGTGTCCGGCACCCGTTTGACCCGTCGCGCGGCCGAGCGGTTAGCCTGACGGACGCTTCCCGCGGACGGGCCCCGGCCCGGCCCGCGGGCACGGCCCGGGATCACGTCCCACTCTCACTTCCCATCGGCGTGGACAGGAGCGGTGCGCCATGTCGCAGTCGGTCGACCGCGCCCTGACCCTGCTCGGGTCGCTCGGCGACGGGCCGGTCACCCTGGAGCAGGCCGCGACCAGCATCGGGGTGCACAAGTCCACCGCGCTGCGGCTGCTGCGCACCCTGGAGGAGCACGGCTTCGCGCAGCGCCAGCCCGATCTGCGCTACCGCCTCGGCGGCCGGGTGCTCTCCCTGGCCCACCGGGCGCTGGAGGAGATCGACGTCCGGCAGGTCGCCGCGCCGCACCTGGCGGCGCTCAACGCGCGCTGCGGCTACACCGTCCAGCTGGCCGTGCTCCAGGACGGCGAGGTGCTGTACCTGGACGAGGTGGCCGGCAGCTGGGCCGGGCCGGGCACCGCCCGGGCGTCCCGGATCGGTCGGCGGGCGCCGGCCGGCGGGACGGCGATCGGCCGGGTGCTGCTGGCCGGGCTGCCCGAGGACGGCACCCCCGACGAGGAGTTGCCGGCCGAACTGGCGGCGGTGCGGCTGCGGGGCTGGGCGGTGGAGTCGGCCGAGCACCGGGAGCCGGTGACGTGCGTGGCCGCGCCGGTGGCGGGCAGCGGCGGCCGGACGGTCGCGGCCTGCGCGCTGAGCGCCCCGGCGAGCCAGGTGCCGCCGGCCGAACTCGCCCGGATGGTGCCGGAACTGCTCTGCACGGCGGAGGCGATCTCGCTCGCGTACGGCGGCTCGCCTACTCCTCGCTGGTGCGAGAACCGTTGCGGCGCCAGGCCCGCGGGGCGCGCCAGCCGTACTTCAGCGCGAGCATCCGCAGCCCGAAGGCGGTGAGCGCGGCGGCGGTGCCGGTGGCGCCGGTCAGCCGGTCGACGCCGATCAGCACCGCCACCAGGGCGGCGCCGACCAGGGCCGGGACGGCGTAGATCTCCCGGTCCCAGCGCAGCAGCGAGGGGATCTCGCCGGCCAGCACGTCGCGGATCACCCCGCCGCCGGCCGCGGTGACCATGCCGAGGGCGACGGCCGACACCGCGCCGAGCCCGTAGTCGTGCGCCTTGGCGGTGCCGGTGACGCAGAACAGGCCGAGGCCGAGGGCGTCCAGGGTCTGCACCGCCCGGTTGATCCGCTCGACCTCGGGGTGCAGGAAGAACACCACCAGCGCGGCGACCAGCGGGGTGATGAAGTACCCGAGGTTGCTGAACGCCGCGACGGGCGTCGCCCCGATCACCAGGTCCCGGATCACACCGCCGCCGAGCGCGGTGACCTCGGCCAGCACCGCGATGCCGAAGATGTCCATGTTCTTGCGGACGGCGAGCAGCCCTCCGGAGAGGGCGAAGACGAAGATGCCGACGAGGTCCAGCGACTGCTGCACGTCGGAGGGGAAGATCTGCGAGGTCACCGAACAACTATGACCCGTACGGACCCCTCCCCCCCTCCGCGTACGGCCGCGGGCCCGGGCGACAACCACCACCGGTCCGGACACTCTGCGCAGAGTTGACGTGAACACCAAATTTCGACATATTCGCGAAATAATGCAGGTCGTACGGTATGGGGAATACAATTCGCATTTCCCTCCCGAATTCGATGCACGCTTTGCCCGGGTTGGCTGGTTTGGGAAATTGATCCCGGAATTAACTCATGGACGGAGCCGAATGGCGGTGGTAGTTTCATTTCCATCGAGAGAAGCACCAGGGCTTCGAACATGAACAACCGGAGAGGAGACTCCCGTGCGCTACAACGACTGAAATCCCTGATGCCGATTGCACCGGCATCCCCGATGTCCGAACGTCGACAGTCCGCGCCAATGGCCGGGCGATTCAGCTCGGGTAGGTGAATTTCCATGCGTTACAACGACTAATTATATTGCCCGAACCGCGGCAGAGCCCGGTATCGTCGGCGAGAATTGGCGCCGGACCCGGATACGTCCGGGTCCGGCGCACGCTCTTGGCCCAGCGAGAACATGGGCCTCATAGGCCGTTCAAGAATCCTAGGAATTGTCCATGAAACTCCCGGTCCGCTATGACCCCCTCGACAGCTCGACTCTCGCCGATCCCTATGCGGTCTACGCGGAGCTGCGCGCGTCGGAGCCCGTGCACTGGCACGAGAAGATGCAGAGCTGGGTGCTGACCCGGTACCGCGACTGCCAGATGGTCCTGCAGGACCCCGCGGTGTTCGCGACGGACTGGCGGCGGGCCGGCGAGTCGGTCTCCGAACCGTGGCTGAGCCTGCAGACCCTCGACCCGCCGGACCACGGCCCGCTCCGCAGCCTCTTCATGAACGCCCTGCGCGCCCAGGACCTGGAGGCCGTCGGCGAGCAGGGCGAGGCTCTCGTCGGGTCGCTGCTCGACGGACTGGAGGGCAGGGCGGAGTTCGACCTCATGTCGGAGGTCGTCGAACCGCTCGCCCTGGCGACCATCTCGGAGCTCATGGGCATCGAGCAGCCGGACGTCAGGACCTTCGCCGCGATATCGGATGCCATCGTGCGGAGCATGGACGCCGGATTGGCGCCCGAGACCGCCGGGGACGGAATCGAGACCGGTGCGGAACTCAGGAAACTCGGCATCGAGGCGCGCGGCCGACTGAGCGAAATGGTCGAGTCCTGGTTCACGGCCAATCCGCGCCCCGGACTGCTGGCCCATGTCGCCGGCAACCGCGCCGAGGTGGATGTCGCCGACGCCTTTGTCCGGAACACGGTGCGGGTCGTCTTCCAGTCCGGCTACAGCTCGATCGTCGCCGGTGCCGGAAATGCCATGCTGGCCCTGCTGGAGAACCCCGACAAATTCGAGGCGATGCGCGACCCGGCACTGCTGTCGAGTGGTTTCGACGAACTCATGCGCTATGACGCCTCGGTTCAGGGGACCAGCCGCATCGTCACCGAGCCCGTCACCATCGGATCCGTCCAGCTCAAGCGTGGAGACGTCGTCGTGGTGCTTTTCGGCGCCGCAAACCGCGATCCCGAAAAATTCACCAGCCCCGACGAAATCATTCTGGACCGGACACCGAATCAGCACATGGCATTCGGCCGGGGCCCGCACACCTGCGTCGGGAACCTGTTCACCCAGGTCACGCTGCAGGCGCTGATCAAGGCCATTCTGCGGCGCCCCACACGCCTGCGGATGGCCGGGGAGCCGCTGCGCCAGCGCACCGCGACCATGCGCTACCTGGCGACGCTGCCGGTCACCTTCCAGGCGGCTGCCGCCACGTGACGAAAACGGATACGACGGCTCGCCCGACCCGGACGAGCGCTGCCCGGCTGGCGCTCGCCAGGGCGGTCCCGCCGGCCGGGCCGGTGCGCGGACTGACGCTGTCCACGTTCCTGACCACCCTCGGGGACGGGCTGTTCGCCACCGTCAGCGTGCTGTTCTTCACCCGGGTGGTGGGTCTGCGGATGGTGGACGTGGGCATCGGGCTCACGGTTGCCAGCCTGGCCGGCCTGCTGGCGGCCCTGCCGATCGGACACCTCTCCGACCGCATCGGGCCGCGGCGGGTCCTGCTCGTCCTCACCGTCGCCGCGGGGCCGGCGGTGCTGTGCTACCTGGTCGTCGGCTCCTTCTGGCCGTTCGCCGTCACGGCATGCGCGGTGGGCGTCGTGCAGCGGGGCTGCCGCACGGTCCTGCCCGCCCTGGTCTCCCTGATCGCCTCGGCCGAGGAGCGGGTGACCGCACGCGCACACCAGCAGGTCGTGAGCAACATCGGGATCTCACTCGGTGCGGGAGCCGCCGGCCTGGCCCTGTACCTGGACACCCGGGCCGCGTACGAGGCGATGGTGGTCGTCGCGGCGCTGGCCTACGCGGGGTCGGCCCTCGTGCTGAACCGGATGCCCGTGCGGCATCCGCCTCCCGCGCACAGCGAGAAGCAGCCGCTGGGGGCAGCGCTCAAGGACCTCCGGTACCTGCGGTTCACCGGGCTGAACGCCGTGCTGTCGCTGAACGGCGCCCTCATGGAGATCGCCATTCCGCTGTGGCTGGTCACCCACACCAAGGCGCCCGCCTGGCTGTTCAGCGCCCTGATCGTCCTGAACACGATCCTGGTGGTGGTCTTCCAGGTCCAGGTGAGCTCCAAGGGCAACGACACCACCCCGGGGCTGTGGGGGCGGATCTCCCGCCTCGGCGGGTTCTTCCTCGGCTGCGCCTGCCTGCTGTACGGCGCCGCCGGCTGGGGGAACACCCTGGTCGCGACCGCCGTCCTCGGCCTGGGGATGATCGCCCACACGTGGGGCGAGATGTACCAGGTCTCCGGCGAATGGGGGCTCAGCTTCCAGCTCGCGCCCGAGCACGCCACCGGCCAGTACCAGGGCGTCCTGGCCATCGGCCGTGGAGCCGCCAACGTGGCCGCGCCCGTCGCCCTGGTCGCGGTCGTCGGGGCCGGTCAGTACGGGTGGGTGGCACTGGCGGCCGTCTTCCTCGCGGCCGGGCTCGCGATGCCCACGGCGACCCGGCTGCCCGCCGGCAAGGGCCCTGCCTCTGACTCATGATCAGCACAGGGCCACCCCAACCGGGTTGTAAGCCCTGACACCACGATGCGCCGCACCGAACGACCGAGAGGCCGTTCGGTGCGGCGCATCGCTTCGCTGTGAGGAACGCGGCGCCGGCCAGTACCAGCGCGTCCTGAAACACGCCCTAGCCGTTCCCCTCGCCCAGCTCGGGGAAGTGGCACGCCACCTCGTGCCCGGTCTTCAGCGCGGCCAGCGGCGGCTCCTGGGCGGCGCAGACGTCCTGGGCCTTCCAGCAGCGGGTGCGGAAGCGGCAGCCGCTGGGCGGGTTGATCGGCGAGGGGACGTCGCCCTTGAGCAGGATCCGCTCGCGGCCGGCCCGCTGGCGCCGACGCGGGTCGGGCACCGGCACCGCGGACATCAGCGCGTTGGTGTACGGGTGCAGCGGGCTCGCGTAGAGGGAGTCGCGGTCGGCGATCTCGACGATCTTGCCGAGGTACATCACCGCGACCCGGTCCGAGACGTGCCGGACCACCGAGAGGTCGTGCGCGATGATCAGGTAGGTCAGGCCGAGTTCGCGCTGGAGGTCGTCCAGCAGGTTGACCACCTGGGCCTGGATGGAGACGTCCAGGGCGGAGACCGGCTCGTCCGCGATGATCATCTTCGGCCGGAGGGCGAGCGCCCGGGCGATGCCGATGCGCTGGCGCTGGCCGCCGGAGAACTCGTGCGGGTAGCGGTTGTAGTGCTCGGGGCTGAGCCCGCACAGTTCCAGCAGTTCCTGGACGGCCTTCTTGGTGCCGCCCTCGGGCTCCACCTTCTGCAACCGGAACGGCGCGCCGACGATGGTGCCGACGGTGTGCCGCGGGTTGAGCGAGGAGTACGGGTCCTGGAAGATCATCTGGATGTCGCGGCGCAGCGGCCGCATCGCGCCGACGCCCAGGTGGGTGATGTCGGTGCCCTCGAACTCGACCTTCCCGCCGGTCGGTTCGTCGAGCCGGGTGACCAGTCGGCCCATCGTCGACTTGCCGCAGCCGGACTCGCCGACGACCCCGAGCGTCTCGCCGGCGTTGACGGTGAAGTCGATGCCGTCGACGGCCCGCACCGCGCCGGTCTGGCGGCGCAGCAGTCCGCCGCGGATCGGGAAGTGCCGGGTCAGGCCGGTCACCCGGAGCAGCGGCTCGCGGTCGGGGGCCGGCGCGGGCGCGGGGGCCGTGGCTGCCTGAGTGTCCGTCATCGGTTCTCTCCAGAAAGGTGGTACGAGGCCGGGCTCACAGCCGGGGCGCGATCTCTTCGGCGAAGATGCGGTGCCGTTCGGCGGCCGGGAGGTGGCAGGCCGCGTAGTGGCCGGGCGAGGCTTCGGCCAGCACCGGGAGCTCGCTCGTGGAGCGCCCGCCGGTCCGGTCGGCGTACGGGCAGCGCGGGTGGAAGGCGCAGCCGGACGGCACGTTGATCAGGCTGGGCGGGGTGCCCTTGACCGGGACGAGGCGGTCCTGGAGCTCGCGGTCCAGGCGCGGCATGGAGCCCAGCAGGCCCCAGGTGTAGGGGTGTTCGGGCGCGTCGAAGAGGGTCTCGGCGGGGCCGCGCTCGATGCACTTGCCGCCGTACATGACCAGGATGTCGTCGGCCAGTTCGGCGACCACCCCGAGGTCGTGGGTGATGATGATGACGGCCGAGCCGAACTCGCCCTGGAGGTCGCGGATGAGGTCCAGGATCTGCGCCTGGACGGTGACGTCCAGGGCGGTGGTGGGCTCGTCGGCGATCAGCAGCGAGGGGTCGTTGACCAGCGCCATGGCGATCATGGCGCGCTGGCGCATGCCGCCGGAGAACTGGTGCGGGTAGTCGTCCACCCGGCGGTCGGGCTGCGGGATGCCGACCCGGTCGAGCATCTCGACCGCGCGGGCCCGGGCCTGCTTCTTGGACGCCTGGGGGTGGTGCACCCGGTACGCCTCGACGATCTGCGCGCCGACGGTGTAGTAGGGGTGCATCGCGGTCAGCGGGTCCTGGAAGATCATCGCCATCTCGCGGCCGCGCAGTTGGCGCACCCGTTCGGGGCCGGCCGCGATCAGGTCCTCGCCGTCCAGCCGGATCTCGCCGGTGATCCGGGCCCGCTTGGTGCGGTGCAGGCCCATGATGCCGAGCGAGGTGACGGACTTGCCGGAGCCGGACTCGCCGACGATGCCGAGGGTGCGGCCCTTGTGCAGGTCGAAGCTGACCCCGTCCACCGAGCGGACCAGGCCGTCGTCGGTGTCGAAGTGGATCCGCAGGTCGCGGACGGAGAGGAAGGGGTCGCCGGACGGGGCCTGGGCGGCGACCGCCTCGGTCTTCTGGAGCTCGGTCACGAGAGCCTCACCCGGGGGTCGACGAGTGCGTACAGGAGGTCGACCACGAGGTTGCAGGCGACGATGAAGAAGGCGGCGAGCAGGGTGACGCCGAGGATCTTGGGCAGGTCGTTGTCGGCGATCGCCTGGACGGCGAAGGCGCCGACGCCCTGGAGCGAGAAGACCTGCTCGGTGATGAGGGCGCCGCCGAGGAGCAGGCCGAGGTCCATGCCGAAGATGGTGATGACGGGTGTCAGCGCGGCGCGCAGTCCGTGCCGGGCGACGACCTTGCGCTCGACCAGGCCCTTGGCCCGGGCGGTGCGGATGTAGTCCTCGCTCATGGTCTCCAGCATTCCGGCGCGGGTGAGCCGGGCGTAGAGCGCGGAGTAGAGGAAGGCCAGCGAGATCCACGGGAGGATCAGGTTGCGGGCCCACATCAGCGGGTCGTCGGCGAAGTCGACGTACTGGAGGTTGTCCAGGATCGGCCACTCGTAGCTGAACAGCGTGAGCAGCAGCGCGCCGGTGAAGAAGACCGGCAGCGAGACGCCGGCGAGGGAGATGCCCATGGCGATCCGGTCGAAGACCGAGCGCGGCTTGAGCGCGGAGACGACGCCGGTGGCGACGCCCGAGACCAGCCAGAGCACGGCCGCGCCGACGGCGAGCGAGAGGGTGATCGGGACGCGCTTGATCAGCTCGGGCCAGACCTCCAGGTGGTTCTTGAAGGAGTAGCCGAAGCACGGTACGTGGCAGGTGACCGGGTCCGGGCCGAACTTGTACTCGGCGCCGCTGACCAGGGCCTTGAGGAAGTGCCAGTACTGGGTGTACAGCGGCTGGTCGAACCCGAGGTTCTTCTTGACCGCGGCGATCGCCTCGGGGGAGGGGTTCTTCCCGACGTACTGCGTGGCCAGCTGGTCGGCGGTCTCGCCGGCGATGCGCGGGAGCAGGAAGAAGATCGCGAAGGTGACCGCGCTGACCACCAGCAGCAGTACGACGGCCGCGAAGATCCTGCGGATGATGTAGGCAAACACAGTTGGGCGGCTCCGGCGGCCCGCCGCCGTCCGGGATCTTCCGGACGGCGGCGGGCGGCCGCTGCCTTCACCTGCCTTCAGGGATGCGGAGCCAGGCTCTTTACTTGGTGGTGCCGATGTTCAGGTAGTCGTACTCACCCGAGAAGCCCGAGGTGGACACCAGGTTGGTGGCGCTGTCCGGGCGGTACAGGAAGACCTTGAAGTAGGTCAGCGGGACGTAGACCGCCTGGTCCATGATCTTCTTGTCGATCTGGCCGTAGATCTTCTCGCGCGCCGACTGGTCGGTGTTGGTGATGGCGTCGTCGAGCAGCTTGTTGACCTCGGGGTCGTTCAGCTGGGCCAGGTTGCTGTTGCCGGAGGCCTTGATGGCGCGGCCGTCGGAGATCTGCTGCAGGAAGCCGTAGCCGGTCGGCCAGTCGGCGCTCCACTGCATCATCATCAGACCGATGTTGTGGTCCTGGGTGAACTGCGGGACACCGGCGGCGTCCGAGAAGTACTTGCCCTGCGCGTACTTCTGGATCTCGACGTTGATGTTGATCTTCTTCAGCGCGGCCTGGATCGCGGTCGCGGCCTGGATCTCCGGGTCGCGCTCGGTACGGGCGGTGATCACCGTGCTGAAGCCGTCGGCCTTGCCGCAGGCCTTGAGGGCGTCCTTGGCCTTGGCCTCGTCACCCTTGTTGCCGTTGGTCGCCCAGGTGTTGAAGTCCTGGTGGCCCGGGACGTCCGGCGGGATCACCGTGTTGGCGACCTGGCCGCGGATCGGGCCGCCGAGCGTGGTCTGCACGGAGACCTTGTCGATCGCGTACTGGACGGCCTTGCGGCACTCCAGGTTGTCGAACGGCGCGACCTTGGTGTTGATCGCGACGTACGCCAGGCGGCCGCCGTAGGCGTTGTCGGTGTTCGCCTTGAGCTTCTGGTTCTGCAGGATCTGCGCCTGGGTCTGCGGGTCGACGCCGCTGCCGACCAGGTCCACCTGGGCGTTGCCGGCGATCAGGTCCTTGTCGATGGTGGACTGCTCCATGCCCATCCGGACCACGATCTTGTCCGCGAGCTGCTTGCGGATCGGGTCGGTGCTCGGGTCCCAGTTGGTGTTCGGCACCAGGGTGAGCTGCTTGCCGTCCTCGTAGGACTCGAACTTGTAGGCACCGGAGGCGACCACGTGCTTCACGTAGCCGGCGCCGTCGTCCTTGGCCTGCGGGACCGGGACGGTCTGCGGGGAGCCGACCAGGTAGTCGAAGTCCGCGAACGGCTGCTTCAGGTGGAAGACGATGGTCAGGTCGTCCGGCGTCTCGATCGAGTTCAGGCCACCGGTCTTGTCCTTGTACGGGCCCTGGTACGGCGTCTCGTTGTCGACCAGCAACTCCTGGAAGTACGTCGGGCCGTTGGAGTTGACGTCCCGCGCGAAGTTGGAGCGCTCGACGGCGTACTTGACGTCCTTGGAGCTGATCGGGGTGCCGTCGTCGAACTTCAGGCCCGCGCGCAGCTTGTACGTCCAGGTCAGGCCGTCCGCGCTGGCCTTGCCCAGGCTCTCGGCGAGGTCCGGGACCAGCTTCTCGCCGTCCGTGCCGGCGCCCGGGGCGAAGGTGGTCAGCGGACGCCCGTACAGGCGCGAGAAGTTGTAGATGTAGGCGTAGTACGTGTTGCCCGGGTCGAAGGAGTCCGGGGAGCCCTTCATCTCGTAGGTGACCGTCCCGCCCTTCTTGTCCGAGGCGTTGACGATGCCCTTGGTGGCGGCGTCGGCACCGCCGCCACCGGCGCTGCTGCCGCTGGCGGAGGAGGACGAGCCGGAGCCCTTGCTGCCGGAGGTGCAGCCGGTCACGATCAGGACCGCGGCGGCTGCCGCCGCGGTCAGGGCGACGGTACGGGACCTGCGCATGGGTGAGATCAACCCCTTGAGGATGGGAAGGAGGGAGAGCCTGACGTTGCGTCAGTTGCTCTTGGGATCGAGGGCGTCACGCAGCCCGTCGCCGAGCAGGTTGAAGGCGAGCACGGTGAGGAAGATCGCCAGACCGGGAACCACCATGTACTGGGGGTCCACCTGGTAGTACTTGATCGCGTCCTGGAGGATCCCGCCCCAGGAGGCCTGCGGCGGCTGGATACCGACGCCGAGGAAGCTGAGGCCGGCCTCGAAGAGGATGTTGGTCGGGATCAGCAGGGTCGAGTAGACCAGGATCGGACCGACCAGGTTCGGCAGCAGTTCCTTGAACAGGATGAACGGGCCTCGGGCGCCCAGGCTGCGGGCCGCGTGGACGAACTCCCGCTCGCGCAGCGACAGCGTCTGTCCGCGCACGATCCGGCCCATGTAGGGCCAGTTGAAGAAGCCGATCACGAAGATCAGCACCAAGATGTGCAGCGGGAGGCCGTGCAGGCCGAACGCGCCGCCCTGCAGCGAGGTCGAGATCGCGATGGCGAAGAGCAGCAGCGGGAAGGCGAGGAAGACGTCCATGATGCGGCTGATCACGGTGTCCACCCAGCCGCCGTAGTAGCCGGCCATGACGCCGAGCACGGTGCCGATCGTGTTCGACAGCAGGGTCGCGCCGAAGGCGACCAGCAGCGAGACCCAGGAGCCCTCGATCACGCGGGAGAGCAGGTCACGGCCCTGGAGCGGGTCGACGCCGAGCGGGTGGTCCCAGCTCATCCCGCCCCAGTCACCGAGCGGGATGCCGCCCAGGTTGGCGTCGAGCAGGTCCTGGTTCAGGGCGTCCGGGTCGAGGCCGAACAGGGCCTCGATGGGCTTGGCCAGTACGGCCAGCAGGATCAGCAGGATCACCACGACGCCGCCGGCGACGGCGAGTTTGTCGCGCTTGAAGCGGGTCCAGGCGATCTGGCCGAGGGAGCGGCCCTCGATCTTCTTGGCCGGGCTCGCGGGGGCGGGTGCCTCCGGTTCGTTCCCGGTGGTTGTGATGGGTGCGGTCATGGTCAGTTGGTCCCCTCGCCGACGGTGGCCGGCCCACGGGCGCCGGTCACCGGTTCGGCGGTACGGCTGCGGACGTGCGGAGGTGCTTGGAACGGGTGTTCGCGGCAGTACGTCGTGCACGGGTACTGCCCCAACGCGGGATGGGCTTCGCGTGGTTCTGGCGGTCGGCGTGCGCGTTCACCTTCGTGGGGTTCCCAGTACGCGCGGTGCGTTGCGCAGAACTCTCTGCCATCCGAACTCGCTTGCGCCAGCCCTGACAACCGACAGATGCCCAACTGTGATCTGTGCGCATGCACCTCCTACGCCTTCGGCATATCCCTCTTCACACGGCTGTATCAGGCATGTCAAGGTGATCGACGGTAACGGCCGGAAGTTCGTCCGGAAAGCACCGAAGCCGACCTGATGCAAGATCAAGTCGGCTTCTGGAAACAGGTTTTGGTTGTCAGCGCCCCGGGTATCCGGGCCACGGCTGCTGCGGCTGCCCGGTCCAGCCCTGCGCGGGCTGCTGCGTGCCGTAGCCGTAACCCGGCCCCTGCTGCGCAGGGTACGGCGGAGGCGGCACCGGCGGGTACGGGCCGGTCGGCGGGCGTCCCGCCTCCCGGTCGAAGAACGGGCGCGCGTGCGCCCGCATCCACAGCGCCACCGGGTCGTACTCGTCCGCCATCGCCACCGTGGACACCGCCAGCCCCTCCGGGGCCACCGCGATCGCCCGCTGCATCAGCGCCCGCACCGCCTCCACCGCCGGCGGCGAACTCTCGTACAGCTCCAGTCCGATCGCCAGGTACGGCTCCCCCACGGCCGGCTGCACCCAGGCCCGGCGCAGCGCCCGCACCGCGCGCACCTCACCGGCCTGCCGCTCCAGCAGCGCGAAGAACGGCTGGGCGTTCAGCTGCGGCTCACTCAGCTTCAACGGCCCGGCCGGCAGCCGCTCCAGGCCCGCGGCGATCCGCCGCAGGTCCGCCCAGGGCACCCCGACCCCGCCGCCGGGCGCGTGCGGGTTGAGCCACAGCCCCCAGCGGGTCCGGTACAGCGAAGCGGCGATCTCCCGCCCGGAGATGACCTCGTGGGCCCGCGCCCAGCCGGACGACGCCAGCTGCTCGGACGAGGTGACGGCCGGCGCGTAGCCGTGGCCGCTGATCTCCATGTTCCCGTACTGGGCGTCCGCGCTGCCCGGCGTGCCGTGCCACAGCAGCATCCAGACCTGGCCGTCGGCCAGTGCGTGCAGCAGTTGCTCGTACGCCTCGTAGCGCTCCGGCGCGACCTCGCGCAGGGTGCGCTCCAGCGCGCCCGGATCCGCTCCGGGGCGCCCGGCGGGCGCCTGGCCCCAGGGCCCCGGTGCACCGCCCGCTACCGCTCCCGCACTCATGCGCCCACCTCGCCGCGCCTCTTTCCTCAAGCCTGCCGGCCCGTCGGCCGTCTGCACGCACCCTATGGCGCGGCACCGGCCACCGCCACGGCGACGTGCCTCCGATACGAACCCCGCTCAACCCCGCGCGTAGAAAGGGAGTACCCGGGTGAGCAGCCACTCGACCACCGGGTCATCGGCGAGATCGAGCAGTACGAGGTGGACGCCCCCCGGCAGCGGCGCGGTTCCCAACGCGCGGCCGAGCGCCTCGTTCACCGCGCCCGGGTCGGCCGGGGCCGCCTGGTCCAGCTGGACGCCCACGAACATCACGGTCGGCTCGCCCTCGATGCTGGCGAGCGCCCGCCGCGCGGACAACACTCCGGGCAGGGCGGACAGTTCGGCCCGGCAGGCGGCCAGGAAGTGCTCCGGGTCCTCCCCCGGCACCGGCTCGCGCAGCGCCACCCGGCCACCGGTCGGCGCCTCCGGTCCCTGGCCCTGACTCTGGTTCTGCTCCTGGATCCGGCCCTGCTCCTGGTCGGCCAGGCGCTCCTCGCGCGGGCCGCGCCGAAGCTCCGCCACACCCTGCGGCGGCACCGGGATGCCCACCGCCGCCTCCGGGTTGACCGCGATGCCCACGCCCAGCGGCAGCCCGCGGGCGAACTCCCAGACCGGCGCCACCGCGAAGGCCATCCCCGGCGCCTGCCGCAGGAACACCTCCTGCGAGGAGAACACCGGCACGTACGGCTCGCCGGCCAGCTCGATGGTCGGCAGGTCCAGCGCGGGCCCCTGCGGGTCGCCGCCGGCCGGCAGCGGGATCCACACCTGGCTGCGGGCCAGCACCTCGACCACCCGCGGCGTCGCACCCGGGTCGCCCAGCGCGGCGGTCAGCACCTGCTCCAGCTCGTTGGCCGGCCACCCGCCGCCCGGCGGCGCCGACTCCGGCCCGCCCCACCCCTGCTGCTGCTCCACCGGGTACCCCATGCGCGCCTGATCCGCCCTCTGCCGGTCGGCCGCCCTCTGCTGCGCCGACGCGCAGCAGTCTAGGGCTGTGCCCGAGGTGGCGGGGTGTGACCGGGTCCCCTCTCCCGTCGTCGGCGCGGACGTGCCATGATGTGCGCGTTCGACGGCGCGGCGCGCCGGCGGACCGACAACTCCATACCGGCCGCTCGAACCCGCGCGGGAGAGCCCGGAGTGCCCCGTCAGGCGGCACAGCCGGCGCCGAAGGAGCAACTCCTCCCCGGAATCTCTCAGGCCCCCCTACCGCACGGGTTAGGCACATCTGGAAAGTGGCGCACGGCCCTGTCGCGCGCCCACCCACGGTGCAAGCCACCATGCTGTCCTGGATGCTGGAAACAGCTGCGGGCAGGTGGGCGGTGAAGCTCTCAGGTTCGACGACAGATGGGGAGACCCACGCCGCCGCATGCCCGCGCGCAGGGTCGGCCCCCCAGCGGGTCCGGTTCCGGCGCGTGCACCCATGAGTGCCCAGACCGAGGAGTTCCAGGCCATGTCGTCCCTCCGCCTCACCGCGCTCGACGCGCTGCACCGCGCCCTCGGCGCGACCATGACCGACTTCGCCGGCTGGGACATGCCGCTGCGCTACGGCAGCGAGCGCGAGGAACACCTCGCCGTCCGCACCCGGGCCGGGCTGTTCGACCTCTCCCACATGGGCGAGATCACCGTCACCGGCCCGCAGGCCGGCGAGATGCTGGACCACGCGCTGGTCGGCTTCGTCTCCGCGCTGGGCGTGCTGCGCGCCCGCTACACCATGATCTGCGCCGAGGACGGCGGCATCCTGGACGACCTGATCGTCTACCGCCTGCGCGAGGACGCCTTCCTGGTCGTCGCCAACGCCTCCAACGCCCAGCTGGTGCTGGACGAGCTGATCGCCCGCGCCAAGGGCTTCGACGCCGTCGTCACGGACGACCGCGACACCTACGCGCTGATCGCCGTCCAGGGCCCGGAGGCCACCGCGATCCTGGCCGGGACCACCGACGCCGACCTGCCCGGCCTGAAGTACTACGCGATCCTCCCGGCCCAGGTCGCCGGCCGCGACGTGCTGCTCGCCCGGACCGGCTACACCGGCGAGGACGGCTTCGAGATCTTCTGCAACCCGGGCGACGCCGAGGGCGTCTGGCAGGCGCTGACCACCGCCGGCGAGGGCCGCGGCCTGGTCCCGTGCGGCCTGTCCTGCCGCGACACGCTGCGCCTGGAGGCCGGCATGCCGCTGTACGGGCACGAGCTCTCCACCGACCTGACCCCGTTCGACGCGGGCCTGGGCCGGGTCGTGCGCTTCGACAAGACCACCAACGAGGGCACCTTCGTCGGCCGCAAGGCGCTGGAGAGGGCCGCCGCCGAGGCCGAGGCCAACCCGCCGCGGGTGCTGGTCGGCCTGGTCTCCGAGGGCAAGCGCGTCCCGCGCGCCGAGTACACCGTGGTCTCCGCCGACGGCGCCCCGATCGGCCGGATCACCTCGGGCGCCCCGTCGCCGACCCTGGGCCGGCCGATCGCGATCGCCTACGTGGACGCGGCCCACGCCGCCCCCGGCACCGCCGTCGCGGTGGACGTGCGCGGCAAGCACGAGCCGGTCGAGGTCGTGGCGCTGCCGTTCTACAAGCGCGCCCGCTGAGGCCGGGGGCCTCGCTCGCCGAGGCCCCGCCTTCCCCGTAGACCCGGGCCTGAACCACGCCCGACCCAGGCTTGAGCCACGCCTGATCCAGGTCCGACCCAGGTCCGATCCCATGCCTGAACCATGCCTGAACCACGCCTGATCCGCGTCGAAGCCGTCCGTGCGGCGGCCCGCTTCGTCGTACCCGCTTCCCATCCTGGAGAATGACGCCATGAGCAACCCCCAGCACCTGCAGTACACCAAGGAGCACGAGTGGCTGACCGCCATCGAGGGCGGTGTCTCCACGGTCGGCATCACCGCCCACGCGGCCGACGCGCTCGGTGACATCGTCTACGTGCAGCTGCCCGAGGTCGGCGCCGACGTGACCGCGGGCGAGTCCTGTGGCGAGCTGGAGTCGACCAAGTCGGTCAGCGACCTGTTCTCCCCGGTGACCGGGAAGATCGTCGAGATCAACCAGGACGTCCTGGACGACAACAGCCTGGTCAACAGCGCCCCGTTCGAGGGCGGCTGGCTGTTCAAGGTCCAGGTGGAGTCCACCGACGAGCTGCTCAGCGCGGACGAGTACACCGCCTTCATCGGCGGCTGACCCGCTCGTGACGGGGCGGCCGCAGCGCGGCGGCCGCCCTGCCAGGCTCCCCCCTCTCTGCTCCCGTCTCTCTCCTCCCGGGAAGACCACACCATGACGGTTCTGAACCAGTCCCTGCACTCCCTCGACCCGGAGATCGCCGCCGCGGTCGACGCCGAGCTGCACCGCCAGCAGACCACCCTGGAGATGATCGCCTCCGAGAACTTCGCCCCGGTGGCGGTCATGGAGGCCCAGGGCTCGGTACTCACCAACAAGTACGCCGAGGGCTACCCCGGCCGCCGCTACTACGGCGGCTGCGAGCACGTCGACGTGGTCGAGCAGATCGCGATCGACCGCATCAAGGCCCTGTTCGGCGCCGAGCACGCCAACGTCCAGCCGCACTCGGGCGCGCAGGCCAACGCCGCCGCGATGTTCGCGCTGATCAAGCCGGGCGACACCATCCTGGGCCTGAACCTGGCCCACGGCGGTCACCTGACCCACGGCATGAAGATCAACTTCTCCGGCAAGCTCTACAACGTGGTCGCGTACCACGTGGACGAGAAGACCGGCCAGGTCGACATGGCCGAGGTCGAGCGCCTGGCCAAGGAGCACCAGCCGAAGCTGATCATCGCCGGCTGGTCCGCCTACCCGCGCCAGCTGGACTTCGCCGCGTTCCGCCGGGTCGCCGACGAGGTCGGCGCGCTGCTGATGGTGGACATGGCGCACTTCGCCGGCCTGGTCGCCGCCGGCCTGCACCCCAACCCGGTGCCGTACGCGGACGTGGTCACCACCACCACCCACAAGACCCTGGGCGGCCCGCGCGGCGGTGTCATCCTGTCCAAGGCCGAGTACGCCAAGAAGATCAACTCCGCGGTGTTCCCCGGCCAGCAGGGCGGCCCGCTGGAGCACGTGATCGCCGGCAAGGCCGTTGCCTTCAAGGTCGCCGCGTCCGAGGAGTTCAAGGAGCGCCAGCAGCGCACCCTGGAGGGCGCCAAGATCCTCGCCGAGCGCCTGCTCCAGGCCGACGTCGCCGAGGCCGGCGCCTCGGTGCTGTCCGGCGGCACCGACGTGCACCTGGTCCTGGTCGACCTGCGCAACAGCCAGCTCGACGGCCAGCAGGCCGAGGACCGCCTGCACGAGGTCGGCATCACGGTCAACCGCAACGCCGTCCCGAACGACCCTCGGCCGCCGATGGTCACCTCCGGCCTGCGCATCGGCACCCCCGCGCTCGCCACCCGCGGCTTCCAGGCCGAGGACTTCCGCGAGGTCGCCGACATCATCGCCGAGGCGCTCAAGCCCGCCTTCGACGAGGACGCCGCCACCGCGCTCAAGGCCCGCGTCACCGCGCTGGCCGAGAAGTACCCGCTCTACCCGAACCTCTGATCACTGCGGTGATCGTTCGGGCGGGGTGACCGGCCTCACCCCGCCGCGGCACCTGGGATCCCGGGGCACCGCGCACACTGGACAGTGCGCGCGGTGCCCCGACCCGTGTCGTCCCCCGCCCGCCAGTCCTTCCACGAGACCAGACAAGGACGTCCCCCGTGGCCATCAGCGTCTTCGACCTCTTCTCCATCGGCATCGGCCCGTCGAGTTCCCACACCGTCGGCCCGATGCGCGCCGCCCGGATGTTCGCCCGACGCCTGCGGTCCGAGGACCTGCTCGCCCAGGTGGCGAGCGTGCGCGCCGAGCTGTACGGCTCGCTGGGCGCCACCGGCCACGGCCACGGCACCCCGAAGGCCGTCCTGCTCGGCCTGGAGGACAACTCCCCCCGCACGGTCGACGTCGACCAGGCGGACAAGGACGTCGAGCGGATCACCACCGAGAAGCGGCTCAACCTCCTCGGCACCCACCCCATCGACTTCGACCCGGGCACCCAGCTGGTCCTGCACCGCCGCCGCTCGCTGCCGTACCACGCCAACGGCATGACCATCTGGGCGTACGCGGCGGACGGCTCCACGCTGCTGGAGAAGACCTACTACTCGGTCGGCGGCGGCTTCGTCGTCGACGAGGACGCCATCGGCGCGGACCGGGTCAAGCCCGACGACACCTCGCTGCGCTACCCCTTCCGCACCGGCGAGGAGCTGCTGCGGCTCACCCGGGAGACCGGGCTGTCGATCTCCGGCCTGATGCTGGAGAACGAGAAGGCCTGGCGCTCCGAGGAGGAGATCCGGACCGGGCTGCTGGAGATCTGGCAGGTCATGCAGGAGTGCGTGCGGGCCGGCATGTCCCGCGAGGGCATCCTGCCCGGTGGCCTCAAGGTCCGCCGCCGCGCCGCCGCGGCCGCCCGCGCGATGCGCGCCGAGGGCATCGGCCCGGCCAACGCAATGGAGTGGGTGACCCTCTACGCGATGGCGGTCAACGAGGAGAACGCCTCCGGCCGCCGGGTGGTCACCGCTCCGACCAACGGCGCGGCCGGGATCATCCCCGCCGTCCTGCACTACTACCTGAACTTCATCCCGGGCGCCGACGAGGACGGCATCGTCCGCTTCCTCCTCGCGGCCGGCGCCATCGGCATGCTCTTCAAGGAGAACGCCTCCATCTCCGGCGCCGAGGTCGGCTGCCAGGGGGAGGTCGGATCCGCCTGCTCGATGGCCGCCGGCGGCCTCGCCGAGGTCCTCGGCGGCACCCCCGAACAGGTCGAGAACGCCGCCGAGATCGGCATCGAGCACAACCTCGGCCTCACCTGCGACCCGGTCGGCGGGCTCGTCCAGATCCCCTGCATCGAGCGCAACGGCATGGCCTCCGTCAAGGCCGTCACCGCCGCCCGGATGGCCCTGCGCGGCGACGGCCGGCACCACGTCTCGCTCGACAAGGCGATCAAGACGATGAAGGAGACCGGCGCCGATATGAAGATCAAGTACAAGGAGACCTCGCGCGGCGGCCTCGCCGTCAACGTCATCGAGTGCTGATCACACCCGCTGTCACCTGAGCCCCCGGACCCGTCCGGGGGCTCTCGGCGTTCCGGAGCGCCCTGGGCGGCGGGGCCACCGCCGGCCCCACCCCGGCCCCGCTTCCCGGCGCCACCCGACGCGCCCGCTCAGGCCGCTCGGGCCACTCAGGCCGCGAACGGGCGGACTCGCCGGGCGTCGCGCAACGCCTCAGCCCACCAGGCGAGTTGGTCGAGCATGGTCTTGGCGGCGACGTCGGCGGCCGGGTCGAGCGGCTGGCCGTCGGCGCCGAAGCACTGGGCGGCGCCGTGGAAGCTGACCGTGTTGCGAATCGTCATGGCGTTCAACTCGGCCAGCACCACTCGCAGTTGCTCGACAGCGCGCAGACCGCCGGAGAGGCCGCCGTAGGAGACGAAGCCGACCGGCTTGCCGTGCCACTGGCTGTTGTGCCAGTCGATGGCGTTCTTCAGCGGGGCCGGGAAGCTGTGGTTGTACTCGGGCGTGACGACCACGAAGGCGTCGGCGGCCTCCAGGCGGGGCGTGACGGCGGCGAGCAACTCGGCGGCGCCCGGCTCCAGTTCACCACCGAAGGACGGGAAGGTGGTCGGCAGCGGGGTCTCGACCAGATCGATCAGGTCGGCGGTCATGTCGCCGCGCGCGCCGAGGTGGCCGAGCAGCCAGTCGGCGACGACGGGCGCGAACCGGCCGCTCCGGGTGCTGCCGACGACGACCGCGACCTTCAGGCTCTTCTCCGAAACGTCCTTGGCCATGGACATCCCCCTCCGGGACGATGTGTACAACGTATCTGCCGGATACAACGTACACATCGGCGCGTACGCCGTCTACTTCCGATACGTCGTACACTCCGGTGGTACGGTGAGAGGACCCCAGCCGGAAGGAGCCCGCCGTCATGCCCGCCCAGCAGGCCCCCGCCGGGGACGACGACCAGACCAAGCCCCAGGCCTCACTCTGGGAGCGCCTCGCCCGCCCAGCCCCCGCGCCGCGCACCACCCTCACCCCGCAGCGGATCGCCGAGGCCGCGATCGCGATCGCCGACGCCGAAGGCCTCGACGCCGTCACCATGCGCCGGCTCGCCACCACCCTCGGCGTCGCCCCGATGGCCGCCTACCGGTACGTCTCCGGCAAGGACGAACTCATCGACCTGATGGTCGACTTCGTCTACGGCGAACTCCCCCGGGGCACCCCCGCCACCGGCTGGCGCGACACCATGCACACCCTGGCGCTCCACCTGCGCGCCATGAACCTGGCCCACCCGTGGATCGTCCGCGCCGGCGCCGTCCCCCTCACCCCCAACCAGCTCGCCATCCCCGAACGCGCCTTCGCCGCCCTCGCCGACCACGGCCTGGACGCCGACACCACCATGGCGGTCTTCCGCACCGTCACCGGCTACGTCCACGGCTCCGTCGCCGCCGAGCTCGCCCTGCGCACCCTCCAGCGCGAGCACGGCTGGTCCGACGGCGACGAGACCCGCGCCGGCCTCGCCCCCCGAATGTCCTTCCTGATGGACACCGGCCGCTACCCCACCTACCAGCGCTACCTCCACGAGGCCACCCGCAAGGACGACCCCACCTGGCAGTTCGAAACCGGCCTCGACTGCGTCCTCACCGGCATCGCCACCCACCTCGGCATCTGAGCACGACCCGGCCCTCAGGTGGGTGGGGGAAATTATGTAGACCGGCCTACCTCTTCAGCGCTCCCCCACCCACCTCCCGCGCAGGTCAGCGACGGCGGGTGCCCACGGGCACGGTGAGGACGGCGAGGCCCGCGGCCAGGATGGCGAGGCCGCACCAGGAGACGGCGGGGAGGCGTTCGCCGAGGACGGCGACGCCGAGGAGGGCGGCGACGGCTGGTTCGGCGAGGGTGAGGGTGGTGGCGGTCTGGGCGGAGGTGCGGCGCAGGCCGTGGCCGAAGAGGCGGTAGGCGAGGAAGGTGGTGATCACGGCGAGGTGGAGCACCACCGCCGCACCGCGCGGCGAGGCGAGCCACCGCAGGTCGCCGAGGAACAGCACCGGCAGGACGAGCAGCGCGGCCGCGCCGAACATCGCCCCCATCACCCCGGCGGACGGGTGCCCGCGCGAGATGAGCTTCCCGCCGATGAGCGAGTACACGGCGTACGAGAGGCCGGAGAGTGCGGCCAGCGCCACCCCCACGGTGTCCACCGCCGCGCCGCCGCCGGTGAGTTCGGGGCCCAACACCAGGACGGCACAGCCGACGACCGCCGTCACCGTGGCACAGGCCCACCGGCCGCTCGGCCGCCCCTGCCGGGTGAGCCAGCCGAGCAGGCCGGCGAAGACGGGGGCACTGCCCAGTGCGATCACGGTGGCCACCGCCACCCCGGCGCGGGTCACCGCCGGATAGAAGGTGACCGGGTAGCCGACCACCGCGACGGCGCCGACGGCGAGTTGCCACCGCTCCCGGCGGCCGCAGGCCCGGGGCAGCGCGCGGGCGCTGCGGGTGGAGAGGAAGAGGAGGAGGCCGCCGAGGACCAGCGCGGCGGCGCCGATGCCCGCCGAAGGGGCGCCGTCGGGTGCGAGGGAGCTGGCCGTCCCGGTGGTGCCCCACAGCAGTGCGGCGACCAGGATCGGGACCGGCCCGCCGAGCGGGCTGGTGCGGCGGGCGGCGGGGGTGGTGGTGGCCCGGGTGGGCGCGGGCGTGGAGGTGCGGTTCGGCACAGTCGTGAACTTCCGTCGTCGAAGACCGTCAGGGGAGCTGGTTTCGCAACGGGCACACACGGCAGCCTCCTGGCGGCCGGAGAGGGCCGCAGCAGGGAGCGCGGGGGTCAAGCCACCGGCGTGTGTGCCCGATCAGGCGCAGAGCGGTGGCAGCACGACGTGCCAGTACAGGTTCACGGGCCTGATGCTACCCGGCAGTTCCGGCGGGGTGGGGTTCACGGAGGAATTAGCGGCCGGGCGACGAAGCACCGGAGGCTCGACGGCGAGGATGGTGAATATTCACAGGCGACAGCGTGAACCTATGCAAAATCCAAAGGTGAACTAGGTTACAAACCTTTCAATCCAAGCCGCCTGGTTTGCCCACATGCTGAGATCCGTGCGATAGTCGAAGCAGCCCAACGGCGGGCGGCACAGCACGCCGGCCTGGGCGTGGAGACTTCGGCTGGCCCGACCTGGCACGGCCGACGCCCATCGCGCGGCACGCACCCCCTTGGCCGGCGCGATGACTTGCAGGGGCCCCCATCCGCCGGACCACGGCGACTTCGGGGGCCCTGCGCGTTTTCCCGGGAACACCCTGAACACCCGGACGGCCGCAAAAGACCCGGACGGCCGCGAAGGACCCGGGAGACCCGGAAGGGTCAGTGCCGCTCGCGGACCTTCAGTTCGAACCAGACGCCCTTGCCGCGCGGCAGCAGGTCGGCACCCCAGCGGTCGGCCAGGTCGTCGATGACCCGCAGGCCCCGCCCCCGCTCGGTCACCGGCTTCGGCTCCGCGAGGATCATGCAGGGCAGCGCCCGGGAGGAGTCGCGGACCTCGACGCGGAGCCAGCCCGGCTTGCGGATCACCTGGAGCCCGATAGTGCGTCCGGCGGCATGCCGGACGGCGTTGGAGACCAGTTCACTGGTGAGTAACTCACCGGCCTCCAGGTGCTGATGGAGGTCCCAGGACTCCAGGACCGACAGCACCAGTCGGCGGGCCACCGGGCCGGTCTCCGGCCGGGACGGCAGTCGTACCTCGTTCGGCACGGACTGATCGCTCAGCCTGCCGCAATACATCTCCTCCAGTTCCTCCGAGCTGAGCCGCTCCAGCGCCGCCAGCGCGCCCTGGACATCGATCCACGACGCCTCGGCGACCAATCCGGCCCCGGGAACTGATGACTGATCTGTTTCGCCCCAACCCGCCATGCGGTCCATCATTGCGGAACGCAAGCGGCCGCGTACGGACAATGAGCAAACGATCTCCTCCGAGTCGGCATATGCCGCGTGCAAGGAGACCCCGGGGAGAGTGCCAGGCGGGGGCCCGGAGGGAGCCGGAAGAGGGTGGGGAGCAGGCAACCCGGGCCGCGTCCGCGTCAATCCCGGGTTGCCACGGAACCGCCCCGACCAGGGCGGCTACCGGTCGGCCTACCAGGCGCTCCAGGGCACGTTCCAGCCACTCAGGCCGTTCGCCGGGTCGAGGGTCTCCTTCTTGGTGGAGTTCTTCACGACCACCACGTCGCCGACGATCGAGCCGGCGTAGAACTTGCCCATCGAGGTGGATTCGCCGCCGCCCTCGACGTCCTTGAGGGCGACACAGCCGTGGCTGACGTTGTCCTCGCCGATGAGCTTGCTCCAGTAATTGCCGTGCAGGTAGGTGCCGCTGTCGGTGAGCCGCATCGAGTGCGGCACCTGGAGGTCGTACGGGGAGCCGCTCATGCCGGGGAGGGTGCTGGACTGCATCCGCACCACGCCCTCCTTGGACATGACGACCATCGTGCCGTTCCAGGTCGGGTGTTCGGGCGAGCCGGAGGTGATGTCGATGTCCGACGGTTTGCCGTCCAGTTCGACGGTCATCCTGTGCGCGGCGGCGTCAACCGTCGAAATCTGAGACCGCCCGATCGTGAAGGGCTCGTCCCGGTCGGTGCCGTACACCCCAGGGGCGATCTCGACGCTCTTGAGGCGGTAGTGCACCGTCACCTTGGTGCCGGACTTCCAGTACTGCTCGGGGCGGAAGTCCAGTCGGCGGTTGCCGAACCAGTGGCCCTTGACCACGGTGCCGTTGTCGGTCTCGAAGGTGATGCCCTTCGCGACGACGTCCTTGTTCTTGACGTCCTTGCTGAAGTTCACCGAGACGATCATGCCGACGCCGTACGTCGCGTCGTTGTCCACGTTGTCGGCGGCCTTGGCGAGGGCCGTCGGCGTCAGCGTGGTGAAGTTGCTGTCCGCGCTGGCGACCACGCCGTTGGCGTCCGCGGCCAGCGCGCTGACCTGGTAGGCGCTGCCCACGGCGAGGCCGGCCGACGGGGTCCAGCTGGAGCCGTCGGCGGCGATGGTGCCGGGCACCTCCGCGCCCGTCTTGTCGCTGACCTTGACGGTGGTGAGCTTGCCGCCGGTCGCGCCGACCTTGAGCGCGTCGGGCGCGACGTCCACCGTGCCGGGCTTGGGCTCGATGTTCACCACGGCCTGCGACACCTTCGGCGCCGCGCTGCTCGCCGCCGCGGCGCCCGGGGAGGCCGTTCCGGCGGCCGCGCCGGCCCCCAGGTCCGCCTTGGCCGCGCTCCCGCCCCCGCTACCGCCGCTCCCGCCGCCGCACGCGGCCGTCAGCCCCATCGCGCCGCCCACCAGACCGACGGCCACCACTCTGCGTATCGACCTCAACGTCGATCCCTCCCTCAGAAACCCCACGAACCGAACCCCACGAACCGCAACCCGCAACCCGCAACCCGCGAACCGAAGCCCGCGGGCCGAAACCCCACGACCCGAAACCCCGCACAACTCCCGTGCACACGACGGACCCGACCACTACACGCGCCGGCCCCCGGAAAGGTTGCGCCATTCGGGGCCCGGTGCGCTGCGAAAACGCGAACGGCCCGACCCCAACGGGTGAGGATCGGGCCGCTCTTCTGCACCGCGCCGACGAACCGGGACTATCCGGTCAATCAGCGGGCAGGATCTACCAGTTCGCCCAGGCGACGTTCCAGCCGCCCAGCCCGTTGGAGGGCGCGACGGTCTTCTCCTTGCTGTTCACGACCTTGACCACGTCGCCGACCATCGAGTCGTTGAAGAACTTGCCCGCGACGGAGGTGTCGCTGCCGCCCTTCTCGTCCACCATCGCGACGCAGCCGTGGCTGGCGTTGGTCCTGCCGAACGGGTTGGTCGCGTTGGACCAGTAGTTGCCGTGCACGAAGGTGCCGGAGGTGGTCAGCCGCATCGCGTGCGGCACGTCCTGGATGTCGTACTCGCCGCCGAGGCCGACGGTCTGCGAGTTCATCCGGGTGACCTTCTCCTTGGACATGATCACCATGATCCCGCTCCAGGACGGCGTCGCCTCCGCGCCCATGGTGACCGGCACGGTGGTGCTCTTGCCGCCCCGCTCGATCGTCATCTGGTGCGCCTTGGCGTCGGCGGTGGCGATCTGGGAGCGGCCGATGGTGAACGGCTCGTCCTTGTCCACGTCGCCGTAGATGCCCGGGGCGACCTCGACGCTCTTCAGCCGGTACTTGATGGTGACCTTGGTGTCCGGCTTCCAGTACTCGGCCGGGCGGAAGTCCAGCCGGTTGTCGCCGAACCAGTGGCCCTTCACCTCGGTGCCGTTGTTCGTCTCGAAGGTGATGCCCTTGAGGACGGCGTCCTTGTTCTTGACGGTCTTGCTGAAGTTCACCGAGACGATCATGCCGACGCCGTAGGTGGCGCCGTCGCTGATGTTGTCGTTGGTGGAGACCTTCTTGTCCGGCGTCAGCGTGGTGAACGTCGTGGTGGACGCGGCCACCAGGCCGTCGGCGTCCTTGGCCTGCGCGTTCACCTTGTACGCCATGCCGACGGTGAGCGCGGCGGCGGGCTTCCAGCCGATGCCGTCCGGGGTGATCGCCCCGTCGACCGGCTTGCCGTTCTTGTCGGTCACCTCGACCGTGGTGAGCTTGCCGTTCGAGACGGACACCTGCAACGCGTTGCTCGGTGCGACGTCCTGGGCGCCGTCCTTCGGCTCGACGGCCAGCACCGCGGCGGAGGTCTTCGGCTCGGCCGACGCGCCCGCCGGGGCCGCCGTCCCGCCCGCACCCGCCGTCGCCGCGGGCGCCGCGTTGTCACCCCCGCCGCCCGTTCCGCCCTTGTCGTCGCCGCAGGCTGCGGTGAGCAGCAGCACCCCGCCCATGACCAACGCCATCGCACCCCTGCGCCCGTAACGGCTGGTGGTACGTATCGCGGCGTCGGCCGTCTTCCCCGTCTTCACGGTTTCTCCCCTCCCGGTATCCACTCTCTTGACGCGTTGAGTGCCCCCATGAGTTGCACCGGGCGCCGATCTTTCGCGCCGGACCAGGGCGCGCCGGAGCAGGATAGCCGGGCCGTCCGAGCGGCTCCCGGGGGGAGGTGGGTGGATCGGGGGTGAATCGGCGGTGAAGATCGACTACTGCGCGACGGGGCTTGCGGAGGGACCGACGGCGGGACCGGCGGTCGGCCCACCGGCGGGACCGGCCGACGGCCCGGCAACCGGCCCGAGGGCGCTGCCCGCCACCCACTGCTCCCACGGCACGTTCCAGCCGTTGAGGCCGTTCTGCGGCGGCACGAAGTCCCCCGCGGAGGCCTTCACCTCCAGCACGTCCCCCGGGATGGTGTGCTCGAACAGCCAGCCCGCCGGGGAGTCCTTGCTCGCACCGCCCTTGGCGTCGGCCAGGCCGATGCAGCCGTGGCTGGTGTTGGCCGCGCCGAACACCCCGGGGTCCGCCCAGTAGTTGCCGTGCACGAAGGTGCCGGAGTTGGTCAGCCGCATCGCGTGCGGCACGTCCTTGATGTCGTACTCGTCGCCCATCCCGACGGTCTGCGAGTTCATCCGGGTCACCTTGTACTTCTCCGACACCACCATGACGCCCCGGTAGGTGGAGTGGTCACGGCTGCCGCCGGACACCTTGAGCACCCGCACCACCTTGCCGCCCTGCCCGGCCCGGACGGTCAGGGTGTGCGCGTCCAGGTCGACGGTGGAGACCTGGGCCCGGCCGACGGTGAAGTGCAGGTCCTTGGCCTGGGTGCCGAACTCGCCCGGCGCGCCCTGCACGTCCTTCAGCCGCAGCGCCACCGTCACCTTGGTGCCGGCCGCCCAGTACTGCTGCGGGCGGACGTCCAGCCGCTGGTTGCCGAACCAGTGCGCGGCCACCGGGACGGGCGGGTCGGCGCTCACCTGGACGGCCTTCTCCACCGCCGCCCGGTCGGTGATCGGCCGGCTGAAGCGCAGCGACACCGGCATGCCGACGCCGACGGTGGAGCCGTCCTCCGGGGTGAAGAAGGCGACGAAGGTGTGCGCCCGGGCCATCGTGGAGAACGCCGAGTGCTGGGCCGCCCGTTGGCCCTGGTCGTCCTCGGCGACGGCGTCCAGGGTGTACGCGGTGCCCAGCGGCAGCGGGCCGTCGGGTGTCCAGGCGGCGCCGTCCGGGGCGATCGTGCCGGGGACCTCGGTGCCCTTGGCGTCGGCCAGCCGGACGGTGACCAGCCGGCCCTGCGCCGCCGTCACCCGGACCGGGCCCTCCGGCAGCACGTCCTGGGCGCCGTCGGCGGGCAGCGCCGTGACGACCGCCCGGGACGGCGGCGGGGGCGGGGTGTGCGCCCCGGGCCCGGCGGCGTCCTGCGCGGGGGCCGCCGGGGGGCCGCCGCACCCCGTCAGGACGGCGAGGCCCCAGGCCACCGCCGCCGCCCGCCGCGCCCACACCCGTCCTCGGCGCCGCATTCCGGGGCCTCCCACTGTCCACGTCCGGTACCGGGAAGATCCGGTACCGGGAGCCTCCGCTACCGGGGACGCCCGACGCCGGGAACTCCCGATGTCAGGAACTCCCGGTGCCAGGAACGTCCGGTAGCGGGAACGCCCGATACCGGGAACAACGAGGGCAATCGCGGCGGGGACACGCGCAGCCGCGCGAAATCCCCCCATCCATCGGCCGCCATCCGCCGGTAAGCCCCCGTTCAGCCGCTTCCGATCTGCGCAATCCGGGAAAGAGGAAGTGCACGGGGTCCGGGACACCCCGTCCAGGGAGGGTGCGGCCATGGTGTCAGGGCAGGAGCTGGAAGCCGGAGTGCGGCCGCCCGGCGGGGACACCGCCGAGCCACCGTGGCCCGGCAGCTGGCAGCCGCTCGGCGCCCGCTTCCGGACCGACCAACAGGGCCGCCAGGGCACCAACTTCGCGCTCTGGGCGGCCGGCGCCGAGGCGGTCGACCTCTGCCTGTTCGACGAGGACGGCCGGGAGGGCCGGCACCGCCTCACCGAGCAGGACTTCCAGACCTGGCACGGCTTCCTGCCCGGCGTCCGCCCCGGCACCCGGTACGGCTTCCGCGTGCACGGCCGGTGGGACCCGTGGACCGGCGCCCGCTGGAACCCGGCGAAGCTGCTGCTCGACCCGTACGCCCGTGCCGTGGACGGCTGTTACACCAGCCACGACGCGGTCTGCGCCGCCGTCCGCAACTGGCCGGAGGCGGACGTCGCCGACACCGTCCGGGACAACCGCGACTCGGCCCGCTACGTGCCCAGATCCGTGGTCGTCCACGATGACGACGACTGGTACGACGACCACCGCCCGAAGACCCCGTGGGCCGAGACGGTGCTCTACGAACTGCACGTGCGCGGCTTCACCATGCGCCACCCCGACATCCCGCCGGAGCTCCGCGGCACCTACGCGGGCCTGGCCCACCCGGCCGCCGTCGCCCACCTGACCCGCCTCGGCGTGACCGCCGTCGAACTGCTGCCGGTGCACCAGTACGCCAGCGAGGACCACCTCCAGTCACGAGGCCTGGTCAACTACTGGGGCTACAACACGATCGGCTACTTCGCCCCGCACGCCGGCTACTCGGCGGCCGGCTCGCGCGGCGGCCAGGTCGGCGAGTTCAAGCGGATGGTCCGCGCCCTGCACGCCGCCGGGATCGAGGTGATCCTCGACGTGGTGTTCAACCACACCGCGGAGGGCGCCGAACTCGGCCCGATGCTCTCGCTGCGCGGCATCGACAACACCGCCTACTACCGCCCGGCCCCGCACCGCCCGCGCGGTTACGCCGACTTCACCGGCTGCGGCAACACCCTGGACACCCGCCGCCCGCAGGTGGTCCGGCTGGTCACCGACTCGCTGCGGTACTGGGTCACCGAGATGGGCGTGGACGGCTTCCGCTTCGACCTCGCCGCCGCCCTCGCCCGCGGCACCGACGGGGTGGACATGGACCACCCCTTCCTCGCCGCCGTCTCCCAGGATCCGCTGCTCAGCCGGGTGAAGCTGATCGCCGAGCCCTGGGACGTCGGCCCGGGCGGCTACCAGGTCGGCGGCTTCCCGCCGCTGTGGGCCGAGTGGAACGACAAGTACCGGGACACCGTGCGGGACTTCTGGCGCGGCGCCCGCCCGGACGTGCGCGAGCTGGGCTACCGGCTGTCCGGCTCCTCCGACCTCTACCAGCGCGGCGGCCGCCGCCCGTACGCCTCCGTCAACTACGTGACCGCGCACGACGGTTTCACGCTGCGCGACCTGGTCAGCTACGACCGCAAGCACAACGAGGCCAACGGCGAGGCCAACCGGGACGGCACCGACGACAACCGGTCCTGGAACCACGGCGTCGAGGGCGAGACCACCGACCCGGAGGTCAACGCCCTGCGGCTGCGCCAACTGCGCAACCTGCTGGCCACGCTGCTGCTCTCCACCGGCGTCCCGATGCTCACCGCCGGGGACGAGCTGGGCCGCACCCAGGGCGGCAACAACAACGCCTACTGCCAGGACAACGAACTCGGCTGGCTGGACTGGTCGCTCCTGGCGGATCCCCGCTGGCGCGGGCTGTGCGAGCTGACCGCCCGGCTGATCCGGCTGCGCCGGGCCCACCCGGTGCTGCGGCAGCGGGCGTTCTTCTCCGGCCGGGCCGCCGCCCCGGGCGGCCAGCCGGACCTCGCCTGGTTCACGCCGCTGGGCAAGGAGATGACCGAGGCCGACTGGTTCGCCCCGACCGCCTGCCTGGGCATGCTGCTGTCCGGCACCGCGATGTCCGAACGGGACGAGGCCGGGCGGCCGACGCTGGACGACAGCTTCCTGCTGCTGCTCAACGCCGGCCACGAACCGGTGCTGTTCACCCTCCCCGGCGAGCCCTGGGCCGCACCGGAGGAGGCGTACGAGACGGTGGTCGACACCGCCGTCGAGGGCGGCGGCGAGCCCTGTCCGCAGGGCGCGACGCTGCTGGCCGGGCGCTCGCTGCGGCTGCTGCGCGCGCCCGCCGCCACGACCTGAGCGGTGTCGGCCGCACGTGCGGCGCACTCCGGCCCCTGCGGCCGGCCCCACGCGCCCCGCTTTTCACCCGCGCCCCACCCGTACAGGTGGCCGGTTCTCGCCGAAGCGTTCTGTCAGGGGTGAAAAACCTGATGAGAAATGACGCGACCTCGTCCTACCCTCACGACGATGGCCGAGAACCGACAAGACGACGACACCGCGACCGGGCACCGCTCCACGGTCCGCTCCCTCCTGCGCCTGTGGCCCTACGCCCGAGCCGTCCGCCGCCGGTTGGCCACCTCGGTGGCCGCCGCCCTGGTCGCCATGCTGAGCGTCCTCGGCGTCCCGCTGGTCCTCGGCCGGATCGTCGACGGCCCGCTCGCCGAACACGACCTGAGCGGGCTCTGGCCGCTGATCGGCCTGCTGCTGGTCCTCGGACTGGTCGAGGCCGCGCTGTTCTACACCCGCCGGGTGGTCCTGGCCCGCCCGCTGGCCGGGCTGGAGACGGCCATGCGCGGCGACCTCTTCGCCAAGCTCCAGCGGCTGCCGATCTCCTTCCACGAGCGCTGGGGATCCGGCCAGCTGCTCTCCCGGGCCACCGCCGACATGTACACCATGCGGCTGTTTCTGGCCTTCCCGCTGGTCTTCCTGGTCGTCAACTCGGTGATGTTCCTCGCCGGCACGGCGGTGATGTTCACCCAGGACTGGCGGCTCGCCCTGATCATCCTGCTGCCCGCCGTCCCGCTGTTCGTGCTCACCCGGCGGTTCGAGGCGGGCTACTCCGGCGCCTCCCGCCGCGCCCAGGACCAGAACGGCGACCTCGCCACCGTCATCGAGGAGTCCGTCCTCGGCATCCGCATCCTCAAGGCCTTCGGCCGCCACCGCTCGATGGCCGAGCGCTTCCGCGCCCAGGCCCACGACCTGCGCCGCACCGAACTGCGCAAGGCCGGGCTGCTCGCCAACCTCTGGGCGGTCATCGTCGGCCTGCCCGAGATCGCCCTCGGCTGCGCCCTCGCCGCCGGCGCCTACCTGGTCGCCCACGACGAGCTGAGCGCCGGCACCCTGGTCGCCTTCCTCTCCACCGCGCTGGCGCTGCGCTGGCCGGTCGAGTCCCTGGGCTGGCTGCTCGCCTACGCCAACGAGGCCGCCACCGCCGCCGACCGCTTCTTCGAGGTGCTGGACGAGCCCGAGACCGCCGACCCGGGCACCGCCGACGGCCTGGGCGCCACCCCCGACGGCATCCGCTTCACCGGCGTCCGCTTCCGCTACCCCGACGCCCCCGACGACACCCCCGACCTGCTGGCCGGCATCGACCTGCACATCCGCAGCGGCGAGACGATGGCCCTGGTCGGCGCCACCGGCAGCGGCAAGACCACGCTCACCGCACTGCTCCCCCGCCTGTACGAGGCCACGGCCGGCACCATCACCCTGGACGGCCGGGACATCCGCGACCTCCCCCGGGAACGGCTGCGCGAGCTGGTCGCGGTCGCCTTCGAGGAGCCCACCCTGTTCTCCGCCACCGTCCGGGAGAACGTCCTGATGGGCGCCCCGGGCGCGGACGACCGGCAGCTGCGCGCCGCCCTGGCCACCGCCCAGGCCTCCTTCGTGGAGAAGCTCCCGGACGGCGTGGACACCGAGGTCGGCGAGCAGGGCCTGAGCCTGTCCGGCGGCCAGCGCCAGCGCCTCGCCCTGGCCCGTGCGGTGGTCGGCGACCCGGCCTTCCTGGTGCTGGACGACCCGCTCTCCGCCCTCGACGTGCACACCGAGGCCCTGGTCGAACGGGCGCTGCGCCAGGTCCTCGGTGCCACCACCGCCCTGGTGGTCGCCCACCGCCCGAGCACCGTGCTGCTCGCCGACCGGGTCGCGGTGCTCTCCGACGGCCGGATCGAGGCCGTCGGCACCCACCAGGACCTGCTGCGCGACTGCGCGCACTACCGCGAACTGATGTCGGGCGAGTCCGCCCCGATGCCCGAGGCCGCACTGGTCTCCGAGGGGGGCACCACCCGATGACCACCACCATCTCACCCGCCGGCCCCGCCGAACGGGAGACCGCCGAACCGGCCGAGGAACAGCTGCCGCCGCCCCCGGCCGACGAGGAGGACATCCCCGTCCCGCCCGGCGCCCCCCGGGCGCTGCTGCGCTCGCTGCTCGGCCCGCACCGGGCCCGGATCGGCGTCGCGATGCTGGTGATCCTCGTCCAGCAGGCGGCCCTGCAGTCCGGCCCGCTGCTGGTCGCCATCGCGATGGACCGCGGCATCCCGGCACTGCGCGAGAGCGACAGCGGCCCGCTGATCGCGGTGGTCTGCGCCTACCTGGGCTGTGCGCTGCTCAGCCTGCTGCTGCAGTGGGCGTTCATCAAGATCAGCGCCCGGGTCAACCAGGACATCCTGCTGGAGCTGCGCGGCCGGATCTTCCGGCACGCCCAGCGGCTGAGCCTGGACTTCCACGAGCGCTACACCTCGGGCCGGATCATCTCCCGCGCCACCAGCGACGTGGACGCGCTGCGCGAGCTGCTCTCCGAGGGCCTCCAGGAGCTGCTGACCGTCCTCCTGTCGGTCTGCTACATCTCGGTGCTGCTGCTGGTGCTGGACTGGCGGCTCGGCCTGGTCTCGCTGGCGTCGATCCTGCCGCTGGCGCTGATCGCCCGCTCCTTCCGCAGCCGCTCGCGCCGGGTCTACCGCCGCTCCCGCACCTCGGCCGCCTCGCTGATCGTCCGTTTCACCGAGACCATGAACGGCATCCGCCCGGTGCAGGCCTTCCGCCGGGAGAAGGCCAACGACGAGGCCTTCGGCCTGGTCAACCGGCAGTCCGCCACCGCGACGGCGGACGGCCTGCTGGAGATCGCCCGCTACGTCGGCCTCTCCCGCGTCACCGCCAACCTGTGGACCACCGGCGTGGTGCTGCTCGGCGCCTACCTGGTCGCCGACGGCACGGTCGAACTGGGCGTGCTCACCGCCTTCGTGCTCTACCTGCGCCGGCTCTACGACCCGATCGACCAGCTGGCGATGTTCCTGAACAGCTACCAGTCGGCCGCCGCCGCGCTGGAGAAGATCGCCGGCCTGCTCGCCCACGAGCCGACCGTCGCCGAGCCGGCCGCGCCCGCCGAACTGCCGCAGGCCGTCGGCAAGGGGCGCGAGGTCCGCTTCGAGGAGACCCGTTTCGCCTACCGCACCGGCAAGCAGGTGCTGCCGCCGTTCGACCTGGTGATCCCGGCCGGGCAGACGGTGGCGGTGGTCGGCGCGACCGGCGCCGGCAAGTCGACGGTCGCCAAGCTGCTGGCCCGCTTCTACGACCCGACCGACGGCCGGATCCGGCTGGACGGCGTGGACCTGCGCGACCTCGCCACCCCCGAGCTGCGGCGCGGCGTGGTGATGGTGACCCAGGAGTCCTTCCTGTTCTCCGGCACCGTCGCCGAGAACATCGCGATCGGCCGCCCCGGCGCCGGCCGCGAGGAGGTCGAGCAGGCCGCCCGGGACATCGGCGCGTACGAGTTCATCGCCGCGCTCCCGGACGGCTTCGACACCGACGTGCGCAAGCGCGGCGGCCGGATCTCCGCCGGGCAGCGCCAGCTGGTCGCCTTCGCCCGCGCCCTGCTCGCCGACCCGGCGGTGCTGATCCTCGACGAGGCGACCAGCTCGCTGGACGTCCCCGGCGAGCAGGCCGTCCAGCGGGCCATGCGCACGGTGCTGGCCGGCCGGACGGCGGTGATCATCGCGCACCGGCTCTCCACCGTGGAGATCGCCGACCGCGTCCTGGTGATGGACCAGGGCCGGATCGTCGAGGACGGCTCCCCGCAGGAGCTGATCGACGGATCCGGCCGCTTCGCCGCACTCCACCAGGCCTGGCGGGACAGCCTGGTCTAGGGTCGCCGTCCCCCGCGGCAGGGCCTCACCGCAGCACCCCCGCGTCCATCCCCGACGACTCGGCGGGCAGGGCCACCAGCCCCAGCTCCGCCGGGGAGGCCAGCCGGGGGTGGGCCGGCAGCACCCGGACGGTGTAGCCGAACGGGCCGGTCCGGCCCAGCTCCAGCGAACCCTCGTAGCGGGTCCGGCCGTCCAGGTCGGACCCGCCGACCGGCTTGAGGGCGAGCACGCAGCCGTCCGAGATGCCGTCCGTCTCGTCCACCCGGCCGGACACCGCCTGCACCTCGACGTCGCCCGGCTCCAGCGCCCCGAGCGCGACCTGCACCCGCAGCGCCAGCGAGCTGCCCAGTTCCTGCGCCTCGTCCGGACAGTCCGCCTCGACGTGCTCGACCCGGACGGCCGGCCAGGCCTCCCGGACCTTCGCCTTCCAGGCCGCCAGCTCCAGGGCGCCGTGGTGCTCCGCCGCCGCCAGCTCCCGCTGGGCCAGCGCCGCCGGGGTGTACAGCCGTTCGACGTACTCGCGGACCATCCGCCCGGCCAGCACCTTGGGGCCGAGGGTGACGAGGGTGTGCCGGACCATGGCGATCCAGCGGTGCGGCAGCCCGTCCGTGCCCCGGTCGTAGAACCGGCCGGCGACCTGGTCCTCGATCAGGTCGTACAGCGCGGCGGCCTCGATGTCGTCGCGGCGCTCGGCCTCGCTGCTCTCCGGGTCGAGCACGCCGCCGGTCTCGTCGGCGGTGGGGATCGCCCAGCCGTTCTGGCCGTCGTACCACTCGTCCCACCAGCCGTCCAGGACGGACAGGTTGAGGCAGCCGTTGAGCGCGGCCTTCATCCCGGAGGTGCCGCAGGCCTCCAGCGGGCGCAGCGGGTTGTTCAGCCAGACGTCGCAGCCCGGGTAGAGGTGCCGGGCCATCGCCATGTCGTAGTCCGGCAGGAAGACGATCCGGTGCCGGACGGCCGGGTCGTCGGCGAAGGCGACCATCTGCTGGATCAGCCGCTTGCCGCCGTCGTCGGCCGGGTGGGCCTTGCCGGCGACCACGATCTGCACCGGCCGGACGGGGTGCAGCAGCAGGGCGCGCAGCCGGTCCGGGTCGCGCAGCATCAGCGTGAGCCGCTTGTACGAGGGCACCCGGCGGGCGAAGCCGATGGTGAGCACGTCGGGGTCGAGCACCGAGGAGACCCAGCCGAGTTCGGCCTCGCCGGCGCCGCGCTGGCGCCAGGAGTCGCGCAGCCGGCGGCGGGCCTCGTCGACCAGCTGGGCGCGCAGGCTGCGGCGCAGGTCCCAGATCTCGGTGTTGCCGATCCGCTCCAGGCCGGTCCAGCGCTTGGCGTCGCCGGTGGTCATGGCGTCCTCGGCGCGGTCGGCGCCGATCTCGGCGGCGCCGAGCCGCACGACCGCCGGGTCGATCCAGGTGGCGGCGTGGACGCCGTTGGTGACGGAGGTGATCGGCACCTCGGTGGCGTCGAAGCCGGGCCAGAGCCCGTTGAACATGGAGCGGCTGACCTCGCCGTGCAGGGTGGAGACCCCGTTGGCGCGCTGGGCGAGCCGCAGGCCCATGGCGGCCATGTTGAAGAGCTTCGGGTCCCCGCCGGGCCAGGTCTCGGCGCCGAGCGCGAGCACCGGTTCGACCGGGACGCCCGGCAGGGCGGCGTCGCCGCTGAAGTGGCGGGCGACCAGCTCGCGGTCGAAGCGGTCGATGCCGGCCGGGACGGGCGTATGGGTGGTGAACAGGGTGCCGGCCCGGACGGACTCCAGGGCGGCGGCGAAGTCCAGGCCGACGCTGTCGGGGCCGGGTGAGCCGGTGGCGACCAGCTCGCGGATCCGTTCGACGCCGAGGAAGCCCGCGTGGCCCTCGTTGGTGTGGAACACCTCGGGGGCGGGGTGCCCGGTGAGCCGGCAGTAGGCGCGGACGGCGCGGACGCCGCCGACGCCGAGCAGCATCTCCTGGAGCAGCCGGTGCTCGCTGCCGCCGCCGTAGAGCCGGTCGGTGACGTCGCGCTCGGCGGGCGAGTTGGCCTCGATGTCGGAGTCGAGGAGCAGCAGCGGGACCCGTCCGACCTGGGCCTTCCAGATGTGCGCGGCCAGGGTGCGGCCGCCTGGCAGGGCGAGGTCGACCCGGCCGGGGGTGCCGTCGTCCTCCCGGAGCAGGCTGACCGCGAGTTCGTCCGGGTCGAGCAGCGGGTAGCGCTCCTGCTGCCAGCCGTCCCGGTTGAGGGACTGCCGGAAGTAGCCGTGCCGGTAGAACAGGCCGACGCCGATGATCGGGACGCCGAGGTCGCTGGCGGCCTTGAGGTGGTCGCCGGCCAGGATGCCGAGCCCGCCGGAGTACTGCGGCAGCGCGGCGGCGATGCCGTACTCGGGGGAGAAGTAGGCGATGGCGGCGGGCGGCGGGGTGGTGCCGGCCTCCTGCTGGGCCTGGTACCAGCGCGGGCCGCTGAGGTACTCGCGCAGGTCGTCGGCGAGGTCGCCGAGTCTGCGCAGGAACCGCCGGTCGGCGGCGAGGGCGGCGAGCCGGGCGGCCGGGACCTCCCCGAGCAGCCGCACCGGGTCCTCGCCGGTCGCGGCCCAGACCTCCGGGTCCACGGACCGGAAGAGGTCCCTGGTCTCGGGGTGCCAGGACCAGCGCAGGTTGAGGGCCAGCTCGTGCAGCGGCTGGAGTTGTTCGGGCAGGACGGTGCGGACGGTGAATCTGCGGATTGCCTTCACGGCGTGAAGCGTAGCCGCGATGTCCGTCATGACAGTGCGTCAAGTGGGCTATTGGGCATCCGTTCGGCCTATTGATGAGATCGCATTCGGCGCATTGGTCTGCACGGGGGGCGCGCGCGGCGCACATTTCCGGGGTCCTGCGCTACCAATGCATGAACACTGCGGAACAGGTCCATTTCCGATGGCTCATCCGCTCAGGACAAAGCCCGAAACTACTGTCGTACCGCTGCAAAAGTCTTGTCCCCGGTGCGAGGATGACTCAAGGTCGTTGATGCTGCGGGGAGTGCGGCGGCGGGTGGCGTCCGCCTTGAAGCAGCACGTCCGAATCCTTTTCGCGTTGATCGTTCCCCTTCTTCTTAGCCCATTCGGCGCTCACCTCGCACCGACGCGTGTCCTCGTACTCGGCCTGCTCGTTCACGGGTCGACCGGGTCGCCCAGGGGCGTGCCCCTGGAGGCGCGCGCCGGGACGCGCGCGGCTCCAGGGCCTCCCGTCGAGGGCTCGGCGGGCGCCGGGCAGGTTGCCGGGGACGGCGGCGCGGGCAGGCTTCCGGTCGCACGTCCTCCCCACCCAGCAGTCCTCCCGGTACTCCCCTGGCCCATCCCCGGCCCGCGGGAGCTGCCGCCGATCTCGGGCAGGAGTTTGACATGCACGGCGACACGCGGGACCAGTCCACACCGGTGGCCGACAGCCACGACGCAGCGGTCGCGGAATCCGCCGGACGGATGGATTCTGACACTCGGACGGATCCGGCGATGCCGGCGCCGCGGGCCGCCGGGGCGGTCCGCACCGAGCCGGCCGAAGCGGCCCGACAACCCGGGGCCGAGGAGGGCCGGACCGCGGCACCGCTCAGGCGCACCACCACCACGCGCCGCGCCGCCGCCACCGCGAAGGCCACCGCCGACGCCGCCGGGACCGCCGGGACCACCGCCGAGGGCACCTCCGGCGCCGCGCCGCGCAAGGCCTCCGCCCGCAAGCCCGCCGCCCGCAAGACGACAGAGAGCGACACCGTGATCGGCCGCATCCCCGTCCTGGACGTCAGCCCCCTCGTCGACTCCGGCCGCCGCCCGGCCAAGGCCGTCGTCGGCGAGACCTTCCTGGTCACCGCGACCGTGTTCCGCGAGGGCCACGACGCCGTCAACGCCAACGTGGTGCTGCGCGACCCGCGCGGCCGCGGCGGCCCGTGGACGCCGATGCGCGAGCTGGCCGAGGGCACCGACCGCTGGGGCGCGCACGTCACCCCGACCGCGTCCGGCCGCTGGTCGTACCTGGTCGAGGCGTGGAGCGACCCGGTCGCCACCTGGCGCCGGACCGCCGCCGTGAAGCTGCCGGCCGGGATCGACACCGCGCTGGTCCTGGAGGACGGCGCCCGGCTGCTGGAGCAGGCCGCGGTCGGCGTGCCGAAGAAGGAGGGCCGCGCGCACGTGCTGGCCGCCGCCGACGCGCTGCGCGACCCCGGCCTGCCGCCGCTGTCCCGGCTGGCCGCCGCACTCGCCCCCGAGGTGCTGGACCTGCTGGCCCGGTACCCGCTGCGCGAACTGCTCAGCGCCTCCCGCCCGCTGCCGCTCCAGGTGGACCGCGAGCGCGCGCTGTACGGCTCCTGGTACGAGTTCTTCCCCCGCTCGGAGGGCGCGGTGGTGGATCCGGGCGGCGTCGAGCCGCCGCGTTCGGGCACCCTGCGCACCGCCGCCGAGCGGCTGCCGGCCGTCGCCGCGATGGGCTTCGACGTGGTCTACCTGCCGCCGGTGCACCCGATCGGACGAGCCTTCCGCAAGGGGCCGGACAACGCCCTGACGGCTGGTCCGCACGACGTCGGCTCGCCCTGGGCGATCGGCTCCCCCGAGGGCGGCCACGACGCCGTCCACCCCGACCTCGGCACGATCGAGGACTTCGACCACTTCGTCGCCGAGGCCGAGGCCCTGCACCTGGAGGTGGCGCTGGACTTCGCCCTCCAGTGCTCCCCCGACCACCCGTGGGTGAACAAGCACCCGGAATGGTTCAGCCACCGCGGGGACGGCACCATCGCGTACGCCGAGAACCCGCCGAAGAAGTACCAGGACATCTATCCGATCAACTTCGACCAGGACATGGAAGGAATCGTCAAGGAAACCATCCGGATCCTCCGGTTCTGGATGTCCCACGGCGTTCGGATCTTCCGGGTCGACAACCCGCACACCAAACCGGTGGCGTTCTGGGAGAAGGTGCTCGCCGACATCGCCCGCACCGACCCGGACGTCGTCTTCCTGGCGGAGGCCTTCACCCGGCCCGCGATGATGCACACCCTGGGGAAGATCGGTTTCCACCAGTCGTACACGTACTTCACCTGGCGCACCACCAAGCCGGAACTCACCGAGTACCTCACCGAACTCACCGGTGACGCCGCCGCCTACATGCGGCCCAACTTCTTCGCCAACACCCCGGACATCCTGCACGACTACCTCCAGCACGGCGGCCGCGCCGCGTTCGCGATCCGCGCCGTGCTCGCCGCCACCCTCGCCCCCAGCTACGGCGTCTACGCCGGCTTCGAGCTGTACGAGGACGAGCCGGCCCACCCCGGCTCCGAGGAGTACCTGCACTCGGAGAAGTACGAGCTGCGCCCCCGCGACTGGACCCGCACCGACTCCCTCGCCCCGCTGCTCACCGTGCTGAACCGGCTGCGCCGGCGCCACCCGGCCCTCCAGCAGCTGCGCAACCTGCGCTTCCACCCCACGGACAACGACCAGGTGCTCGCCTACTCCAAGACCGCGACCACCCCCGAGGGCCTCACCGACCAGGTCGTCACCGTGGTCAACCTCGACCCGCACCACGTCCAGGAGGCCACCGTCACCCTCGACGGCGACGGCCCGTACGCAGTGCACGACGAGCTCACCGGCGCCGTCTACACCTGGGGCCGGCACAACTACGTCCGGCTCGATCCCTCAGCCGAGCCGGCTCACCTCCTCACGGTTCGGAGGAACCCAGCGTGACTGTGAACGAGCCCGTCCCCGACACCTTCCCGGAGACCTCGAAGAAGAACCTGGACCCGGAGTGGTTCAAGCGTGCGGTCTTCTACGAGGTGCTGGTGCGGTCCTTCCAGGACAGCAACGGCGACGGGGTCGGGGACCTGAAGGGGCTCACCACCAAACTCGACTACCTGCAGTGGCTCGGGGTCGACTGCCTCTGGCTCCCGCCGTTCTTCGCCTCGCCGCTGCGCGACGGCGGGTACGACGTGGCCGACTACAAGTCGGTGCTGCCGGAGTTCGGCGACCTCGCCGACTTCATGGAGTTCGTCGACGCCGCGCACGCCCGCGGCATGCGCGTGATCATCGACTTCGTCATGAACCACACCAGCGACCAGCACCCGTGGTTCCAGGCCTCCCGGACGGACCCGGACGGCCCGTACGGCGACTTCTACATGTGGGCCGACGACGACAAGCAGTACCCGGACGCCCGGATCATCTTCGTCGACACCGAGACCTCCAACTGGACCTACGACCCGGTCCGCAAGCAGTACTTCTGGCACCGGTTCTTCTCCCACCAGCCGGACCTCAACTACGACAACCCCCGCGTCCAGCAGGAGATGATCGCCGGACTGCGGTTCTGGCTCGACCTCGGCATCGACGGCTTCCGGCTGGACGCGGTGCCGTACCTGTTCGCCCGCGAGGGCACCAACTGCGAGAACCTGCCGGAGACCCACGAGTTCCTCCAGCGGGTCCGCAAGGAGATCGACGCCGACTACCCCGACACCGTGCTGCTGGCCGAGGCCAACCAGTGGCCCGAGGACGTCGTCGACTACTTCGGCGACTTCACCGCGGGCGGCGACGAGTGCCACATGGCGTTCCACTTCCCGGTGATGCCCCGGATCTTCATGGCCGTGCGGCGGGAGTCCCGCTACCCGGTGTCGGAGATCCTCAGCAAGACCCCGCAGATCCCCGGCGGCTGCCAGTGGGGCATCTTCCTGCGCAACCACGACGAGCTGACCCTGGAGATGGTCACCGACGAGGAGCGCGACTACATGTACGCGGAGTACGCCAAGGACCCCCGGATGCGCGCCAACGTGGGTATCCGCCGCCGGCTCGCCCCGCTGCTGGAGAACGACCGCAACCAGATCGAGCTGTTCACCGCCCTGCTGTTCTCGCTGCCCGGCTCGCCGGTCCTCTACTACGGGGACGAGATCGGCATGGGCGACAACATCTGGCTGGGCGACCGGGACGGCGTGCGCACGCCGATGCAGTGGACCCCGGACCGCAACGCGGGTTTCTCCTCCGCCGACCCGGGCAGGCTCAGTCTGCCGCCCATCATGGACCCGGTGTACGGCTACCAGGTGACCAACGTCGAGGCACAGCAGAGCAGTTCGAGCTCGCTGCTGCACTGGACGCGTCGCATGATCGAGATCCGCAAGCTCAATCCGGCGTTCGGCCTCGGCACGTACACCGAACTGCCCTCCAGCAACCCCGCCGTGCTGGCCTTCGTGCGCGAACACGAGGGGGACCTGGTCATGTGCGTGAACAACTTCTCGCGGTTCGCGCAGCCGACCGAGCTGGACCTGCGGCAGTACGGCGGACGGTACCCGGTCGAGCTGATCGGCGGGGTGCGCTTCCCCTCCATCGGCGAGTGGCCCTACCTGCTCACGCTGGCCGGCCACGGCTTCTACTGGTTCCAGCTCCGGCAGCCACCGCGGCTGAGCGGGACCAGGCGCTCGAAGTAACGATCCGCCACACCCTGCCACACAGCACCACCAGACCCTCCGGGGGCGCGAGTTGAACCCCTGCGCCCCCGGAGTTCTCTGCACCGCCGCGTACGGAGAACAGCCCAACGGCCACCCACACGAAGGCGTGACACCTGAGCCCCGCTCGCGTGCCGCCGCCGCCGCGCCGCCGAAATCCGGAAGACTGACGGACCCGGCCAGACCCGTCGGGCAGTCCGCCCGCTTCCGGGGAAAGGGAGTCATGTCCGAAACCTCCCGTTCTCAAGCCCATGTGCAGCAGGATGCCCCCGCCGACCCCGCCACACCGGCGGGCGCGCGGAGCACCGGGGCCCGGAGAGCCGCCCTGGGGGTCAGCGAACTCGTCCAGGCCGCGCTGCCGCTGATCGCCGAGTGGCTCCCCACCCAGCGGTGGTACGCCGGAAAGGGACGGCCCATCACCGGCCTCACCCCGATGGTCGGAACCCCGCTCCAGGTCGGCGACCCCGCCCTGCTGCACCTGCTGCTGCGGGTCGAGCACGCCACCACGGTCGGCGCCCCGCACGGCGACATCTACCAACTCCTGCTCGGCATCCGCTCGGACGGGCACGCGGACATCGAGCCCAGCGCCGTGCTCGGCCGGCTCAGCCAGGGCCCGTACGACGGCGCGGCGCTCTACGACGCCGTCCACGACCCCGAACTCACCGGGCGGCTGCTGGAACACCTCGCCACCGGCGACCGGTTCGGCTCGCTGTCCTTCCGCCGCACCCCCGGCTCCGGGCTCCCCGCCAACCTCCCCGGCCGCGCCTCCACCGCCGAGCAGTCCAACAGCTCGGTCATCTACGGCACCTCGTACATCCTCAAGCTGTTCCGCCGCATCCACCCCGGCACCAACCCCGACCTCGAACTCTCCCTCGCCCTCTCCCGGGCCGGCTCCACCCGGATCCCCCGGGTCGCCGCCTGGTTCGAGAGCCGGCTGGAACGCGCCGAACCCGCCACCCTCGGGCTGCTCCAGCGCTACCTGCCGGACGCCGAGGACGGCTGGGAGCTCGCCCTCGACCAGGTCGGCCGACTCAAGGGCGACCCCTCCCCCGGCAACTTCGCCATCGAGGCCCACCGGCTCGGCCGGGCCACCGCCGAAGTCCACCGGGTCCTGGCCCGCTCGATGCCGGTCGCCCGGCTCGACCGCGCCCAGACCAGCCGGCTCGCCACCACCATGGCCGACCGGCTGGACAGCGCCGTCGCCGCCGTCCCCGGCCTGCTGCGCTACCGGGCCGCACTGCGCACCGCCTTCCAGCAACTCGCCGACGCCCACCCCGACGGCCTGCCCGTCCAGCGCATCCACGGCGACCTGCACCTCGGACAGGCCATGCGCACCCCGCACGGCTGGGTGCTGCTGGACTTCGAGGGCGAACCCGCCAAATCCGTCAACGAACGCCGCGAACCGCAGCCCGCGCTGCGCGACGTCGCCGCGATGCTCCGCTCCTTCGACTACGCGGCCGCCCACCTGCTGGCCGGCGGCCCAGTCGACCCGGAACTCGCCCACCTCGCCGCCGCCTGGGCCCAGCGCAACCGCACCGCCTTCTGCGCCGGCTACACCGCCGGCGGCGGCGCCGACCCGGCGGCCTCACCGGAGCTGATGCGGGCCCTGGAGATCGACAAGGCGGTGTACGAGGTCGTGTACGAGGCCCGGCACCGGCCGAGCTGGCTGCCGATCCCGCTCGCCGCGATCAACCGGCTCGCCCTCACCGTCTGACCGCCCCGGCCCCGCCCGCACCCCCCTGCCCTGCCCGCATCCCCTGCCCCACCCGCACCCCCGGTTCCGCCGCCCTGGAGTTAGCCCACCCCCCGTCGCAGGAGGACCCAGCCGTGACGCCGCTCGACCCGCCCGGCCGCACCACCCGCCCCGTCCCGGCCACCTTCCTGGCCGGCCCGGACTCGCCCCGGCCCGAGCCCGTCCCGGCCGAGGAGTCCGCGCCGGCCGGCAAACCCGTGCCGGCCTCGGAGTCCACACCGGTCACGGCTCCGCCCACCGCCTCGCTGCGCCTGCCCGAGGCGCCGCTGCCGCCGTCCGAGGTGGACCGGCTGGTCGGCGGGCAGCACCACGACCCGCACGCCCTGCTCGGCGCGCACCCGGTGCACGGCGGCACCGCGATCCGGGTGCTGCGCCCGTTCGCCGAGCGGGTGGTCGTCGAGACCACCCAGGGCCCGGCCGAACTCACCCATCAGCAGGGCGGGTTGTTCACCGGGCTGGTGGCCGGCGCCGACACCGTGGACTACCGGCTGCTGGTGACCTACCCCGGCGGCGAGCCGCTGGCCCAGCACGACGGCTACCGCACCCCGCCCACCCTCGGCGAACTCGACCTGCACCTGATCTCCGAAGGCCGGCACGAGCAGCTGTGGCAGGCCCTCGGCTCGCACGTGCGCACCGTCGACGGCGTCGTCGGCACCGCCTTCGCGGTCTGGGCGCCGAACGCCGTCGGCGTCCGGCTGATCGGCGACTTCAACCACTGGGACGGCACCGGGCACCCGATGCGCTCGCTCGGCTCGTCCGGCATCTGGGAGCTCTTCGTCCCGGGCCTCGCCGAGGGCGCCGCGTACAAGTACGAGATCCACACCCGGCAGGGCTGGGTGCTCGACAAGGCCGACCCGCTCGCCCGGGCCGCCCAGTGCCCGCCCGCCACCGCCTCGGTGGTCACCTCCTCCGAGTACCGCTGGCAGGACGGCGAGTGGATGGCCCGCCGGGCCCGCGCCGCGCACCACCGGGCGCCGATGTCCGTCTACGAGCTGCACCTGGCCTCCTGGCGGCCCGACCTCACCAGCTACCGCGCCATCGCCGAGGAACTGCCGCGCTACCTCAAGGAGTTGAACTTCACCCACGTGGAGTTCATGCCGGTCATGGAGCACCCCTTCGGCGGCTCCTGGGGCTACCAGGTGTCCGGCTACTACGCCCCCACCGCCCGGCTCGGCAGCCCCGACGACTTCCGCCACCTGGTCGACACCCTGCACCGGCACGGCATCGGCGTGATCGTCGACTGGGTGCCCGCCCACTTCCCCAAGGACGCCTTCGCGCTCGCCCGCTTCGACGGCGAGCCGCTGTACGAGCCGGCCGACCCGCTGCGCGCCGAGCACCCCGACTGGGGAACCCTGGAGTTCGACTACGGCCGCACGGAGGTGCGCAACTTCCTCGTCGCCAACGCGGTCTACTGGTGCGAGGAGTTCCACATCGACGGCCTGCGGGTGGACGCCGTCGCCTCGATGCTCTACCTCGACTACTCCCGCGAGGGCGGCGCCTGGACACCCAACCAGCACGGCGGCCGGGAGAACCCGGACGCGGCCGCGTTCCTGCAGGAGATGAACGCCACCGTCTACCGGCGCTGCCCCGGCGTGGTCACCATCGCCGAGGAGTCCACCGCCTGGGACGGCGTCACCCGCCCCACCGACGCCGGCGGCCTCGGCTTCGGGCTCAAGTGGAACATGGGCTGGATGCACGACTCGCTGGTCTACATGTCCAAGGAGCCGGTGCACCGCAAGTTCCACCACAACGAGATCACCTTCTCGATGGTGTACGCCTACTCGGAGAACTACGTCCTGCCGATCTCGCACGACGAGGTGGTGCACGGCAAGCAGGCGCTGGTCTCCAAGATGCCCGGCGACTGGTGGCAGCAGCGCGCCAACCACCGCGCCTACCTGGGCTTCATGTGGTCCCACCCGGGCAAGCAACTGCTCTTCATGGGACAGGAGTTCGCCCAGGGCGCGGAATGGGACCACGAGCAGGGCCCGCAGTGGTGGGTGCTCGACGAGCAGTGGCCCGCCCACCAGGACCACCACGGCGTCCGCCGGCTGGTCCGCGACCTCAACCGGCACTACCTGGACACCCCCGCCCTCTGGGAACGGGACACCACCCCGGACGGCTTCCGCTGGCTCGACGGCGGCGCCGCCGAGGACAACCTGCTCTCCTTCGTCCGGTACGCGGCCGACGGCTCGCCGCTGGTCGCGGTCTGCAACTTCTCCCCCGTCGTCAGGCACGGCCACCGGGTCGGCCTGCCCGACCTGGACGGCCGCGACCAGCTGTGGGAGGAACTGCTCAACACCGACGCCGAGGCCTACGGCGGCGGCGGCATCGGCAACTCCCACCCGGTCAAGGCCGAACCGACCCCCTGGCACGACCAGCCCCGCTCCGCCGAACTGGTCCTCCCCCCGCTCGCCACCCTCTGGCTCCGCCCGGCCCGCTGAGGGCCTGAGCACCTGAGCACCTGAGGGCCTGAGGGCCTGAGCGTCTGAGGGCCTGAGCGTCTGAGGGCCTGAGCGTCTGAGGGCCTGAGCGTCTGAGGGCCTGCCCGGCCGGGCAGGCCCTCAGCTCGGTGCCGACACCGGGAAGCCGAGGTCCTCCGCGGCCCTGCCCAGCTCGCGGTCGTAGGTGATGAACTCGGTCAGCTCCGTGCGGAACGGGTCCGCGCTGGCCAGGTGCAACGCGTCCAGCGAGCCGAGGCGCGGAGTGCGGTAGGAGAGCGCCCGGGCGAGCACCGCGCTGCTGAGGTCGACCTGGTGGCTGCCCCGGAGCGCCTGGTCCACGTAGTAGGGGACCTGCTGGTGGGCCAGGCCCGCGCGGAGCAGGGTGCGGGTGATCTCCAGCCGGGCCAGCGCGCTGGTGATCAGCTCGGTCCCGGCGGGCAGCGCCTGCCGCCACGCCCGCAGTGCGGCCGTCTCCGGCTCCGGCTTGATGCACTTCAGCAGCGCACAGGAGTCGAGGTAGATCAACGGTTCCGCTCCCGTTCGCGGTCTTCCACCAGCAGGTCCGAGAGGCTGCTGATGTCCGGCAGCAGGTCGAGGGCCAGCTCGGGCATGCCCTCCTCGGCGGGCGGGGTGACCTCGCCGGCCGCGATCATGCGTTCGAGGGTCGTCGCCGGGGGTTCCTCCGGCACCAGTCTCAGCACGGGCCGCCCGCGGTCGGTGACGACGATCGTCGCGCCGGCCCGGACCCGCGCGACCGCCTTGGACGGGTTCTGGTTGAGCTCACGCAGTCCCATGGTCTCCATGCCTTCCAATGTAACTACATCATGTAGGTACATCAAGGGCGGGCCGCGGCGCAAACCCCGAGCCCAGGACGTTCAGCCCTTGCCCCCGCCGGGCCGCTCTGCTCGCGGACGCCCGTTCGTGGTGCGAAGGTATGGTCGATATGGCCATATTCCGAGACGACGGGACGGAGACACCCACGTGGCGCGCAGCGTGTACGTGACCGGTATCGACCGGGGGGACGGCCGGCAGGCGGTCGAACTCGGGGTCATGGAACTGCTCACCCGCCAGGTGGACCGGGTCGGGGTGTTCCGGCCGCTGGTGCACGCGCACGCGGGGGCGCCTGCCGGCCGCCAGGCCGGGGGCGAGCCGGGCTCGGACCACGTGGTGGAGCTGCTGCGCGGCCGGTACCGGATCGACCTGCCGAGTTCCGAGCTGTACGGGCTCAGCTACGAGGAGGCCGCCGCGCTGCAGGCCGCCCGCGGGCAGGACGAGCTGGTCTCCACCCTGGTCGACCGCTTCCGCGCGCTGGAGCGGCGCTGCCAGGCGGTGCTGGTGCTCGGCACCGACTTCGCCGACACCAACATCCCGGACGAACTGGCCTTCAACGCCCGGCTGGCCAACGAGTTCGGCGCCGCCGTGCTGCCGGTGGTCGGCGGGCACGCCGAGGACCCGGAGGCCGTCATCGCCGAGGTCCGCAACGCCCACCGGGCGTTCACCGACCTGGGCTGCGAGACCCTGGCGATGATCGCCAACCGGGTCTCCCCGGGCGCCAAGCAGCGGATCCAGCGCAAGCTCACCGAGAAGCTGCCGATCCCCGCCTACGTCATCCCGGAGGAGCCGGCGCTGGCCGCGCCGACCGTCGCCCAGCTGGTCGAGACGACCGGCGCCGAGGTCCTGCTCGGGGACGCCGCCGGCCTGGCCCGGGACGTCCGCGGCTTCGTCTTCGGCGGCGCCATGCTGCCCACCTTCCTGGACGCCCTGACCGAGGGCGCCCTGGTCGTCACCCCCGGGGACCGCGCCGACCTGGTGATCGGCTCGCTGGCCGCGCACGCCGCCGGCGCCCCGCCGATCGCCGGCGTGCTGCTGACGCTCGGCCAGCACCCCGGCCCGAACGTGATGGCGCTGGCCGCCCGGCTCGCCCCCGGCACCCCGGTCGCGGTCGTCCCGGAGGGCAGCTGGCCGACCGCCGCGACCCTCACCCACCTGGAGGGCAAGCTCACCGCGGCCAGTCCGCGGAAGGCCGAGATCGCCCTCGGACTGTTCGAACTGCACGTCGACACGGCCGAGTTGACCAACCTGATCGAGGTCGGCCGGTCCGAACGCGTCACCCCGATGATGTTCGAGCACGAGCTGCTGGAGCGGGCCCGGGCGAGCCGGCGGCACGTCGTCCTGCCGGAGGGCACCGAGGAGCGGGTGCTGCGCGCGGCCGAGATCCTGCTGCGCCGCAACATCTGCGACCTCACCCTGCTCGGCGAGGCCGACGCGGTGCGCCGCAAGGCCGCGGGCCTCGGCATCGACCTCCCGCAGGAACAGCCGGGCGGCGACCGCGCCCAGGTCCGGATCGTCGACCCGACCACCAGCCCGCTGCGCCGCCAGTTCGCCGAGCTGTACGCCCGGCTGCGCGCCCACAAGGGGATGACCGTCGAGCTGGCGCTGGACGTGGTCACCGACGTCTCGTACTTCGGCACCCTGATGGTCCAGGAGGGCATCGCGGACGGCATGGTCTCCGGCGCGGTGCACTCCACCGCCGCGACCATCCGGCCCGCCTTCGAGGTGATCAAGACCTCGCCGGGCGCGGCCATCGTGTCGAGCGTCTTCTTCATGTGCCTGGCCGACAAGGTGCTGGTGTACGGCGACTGCGCGGTCAACCCCGACCCGGACGCCCAGCAGCTGGCCGACATCGCGATCCAGTCCGCCGCCACCGCCGCCCAGTTCGGGGTGGAGCCGCGGGTCGCGATGCTCTCGTACTCGACCGGCACCTCCGGCTCCGGCGCGGACGTCGACAAGGTCCGCAAGGCCACCGAGCTGGTCCGCGAGCTGCGGCCGGACATCCTGGTCGAGGGCCCGATCCAGTACGACGCGGCGGTGGACGCCCACGTCGCGGCCACCAAGCTGCCGGGCTCCGCGGTGGCGGGCCGGGCGACCGTGCTGATCTTCCCGGACCTCAACACCGGCAACAACACCTACAAGGCGGTCCAGCGCTCGGCGGGCGCGGTGGCGGTCGGCCCCGTCCTCCAGGGCCTGCGCAAGCCCGTCAACGACCTCTCGCGCGGCGCGCTGGTCCAGGACATCGTCAACACCGTCGCGATCACCGCCATCCAGGCCCAGGACGAGAAGGAGCCGAAGGCATGAGTGGGCGCAGCGAGCGAATCATCAAGAGGTGCGCGTTTCGCGAAGCGACCGCCGAGCGCAGCGAGGTGGCCGCATGAGCGATGGAACGCGCGTTCTCGTGCTGAACGCCGGCTCCTCGTCGGTGAAGTACCAGCTGATCGACATGCTGGACGGTGCCCGGCTGGCCTCCGGCCTGGTGGAGCGGATCGGCGAGCCCGGCGGGCGGCTGGTGCACACCCCGCACGCGGGCGGGCCGCGCGAGCTGCCGCAGCTCTTCCCGGACCACTCCGCCGCCCTGAAGGCCGTCGCCGAGGAGCTGGCCGCCGACGGCCTCGGACTGGACTCCCCCGAGCTGGCCGCGATCGGCCACCGGGTGGTGCACGGCGGCAAGCGGTTCACCGAGCCGACCGTGGTCACCGACGACGTGCTCAAGGAGATCCGCCGGCTGATCCCGGTCGCGCCGCTGCACAACCCGGCCAACATCACCGGCATCGAGGTGGCCCGCGCGCTGCGCCCGGACCTCCCCCAGGTGGCCGTCTTCGACACCGCCTTCCACGCCTCGATGCCGGAGTTCTCGGCCCGGTACGCGATCGACAAGGCCGTGGCCGACGAGCACCGGGTGCGCCGCTACGGCTTCCACGGCACCTCGCACCAGTACGTCTCTCGGGCCACCGCCCGGCTGCTCGGCAAGGACCCGGCCGAGGTGAACGTGATCGTGCTGCACCTGGGCAACGGCGCCTCCGCCTCGGCGGTCGCCGGCGGTCGCTGCCTGGACACCTCGATGGGCCTGACCCCGCTGGAGGGCCTGGTCATGGGCACCCGTTCGGGCGACATCGACGCCGGTGTGGTGTTCCACCTGCACCGGGTGGGCGGGCTGTCGATCGACGAGATCGACGACCTGCTCAACCGCCGCAGCGGTCTGCGCGGCCTGTGCGGCGACAACGACATGCGCGAGATCATGCGCCGGGCCGAGGCCGGGGACGCCGACGCGAAGCTCGCCTTCGACGCGTACATCCACCGGCTGCGCAAGTACATCGGCGGCTACTACGCCGTGCTCGGCCGGGTGGACGCGATCGCGTTCACCGCGGGCGTCGGGGAGAACGCGGCGCCGGTGCGCGCGGCGGCCACCGCCGGGCTGGACGAACTGGGCATCGCGGTCGACCCCGAGCTGAACTCGGTGCGCTCCGGCGAGGCCCGGATCATCTCGCCCGCGTACGCCCGGGTGGCGGTCGCCGTGGTGCCCACCGACGAGGAACTGGAGATCGCCCGACAGGCCTTCGCCCTGGTCCACCGGCCGTCCGGGGACTGACCGGACGCCGTCTCGCCCCTCGGGATCCTTCGTTGGCGATTCCTCACGATTCGTGCCGAATGCACCTATAACACGAACGGATAGACTGATCCATATGCGCCGAGCGAAAATTGTCTGCACCCTGGGTCCGGCGACGGACTCCTACGAACAGCTGAAGGCCATCGTCGAGGCGGGCATGAACGTCGCCCGACTGAACATGAGCCACGGCAACCACGCGGACCACGAGGAGCGGTACCGCAAGGTCCGCCAGGTCTCGGAGGACACCGGCAAGGCCATCGGCGTCCTGGCCGACCTCCAGGGTCCCAAGATCCGTCTGGCGACCTTCGCCAACGGCCCGGTGACCGTCGACAACGGCGACGAGTTCACCATCACCACCGAGGACGTCCCCGGTGACCAGCACATCTGCGGCACCACCTACAAGGGCCTGCCCGGCGACGTCAAGCCCGGCGACCCGATCCTGATCAACGACGGCGTCATCGCCCTGGAGGTCGTCAGCGTCGACGGCCCGCGGGTGAAGACCGTGGTGATCGAGGGCGGCGTGCTCTCGAACAACAAGGGCATCAACCTGCCCGGCGCGGCCGTGAACGTGCCCGCCCTGTCCGAGAAGGACAAGGACGACCTGCGCTTCTCGCTGCGCCTGGGCGTCGACATGGTCGCCCTGTCCTTCGTCCGCAACGCGGACGACGTCAAGGACGTCCACGAGGTCATGGACGAGGTCGGCATCCGCGTGCCGGTCATCGCCAAGATCGAGAAGCCGCAGGCCGTCGAGGCCATGGAGGAGATCGTCCTCGCCTTCGACGCCATCATGGTCGCCCGCGGCGACCTGGCCGTCGAGTACCCGCTGGAGCGGGTGCCGCTGGTCCAGAAGCAGCTGATCACGCTGGCCCGCCGCAACGCCAAGCCCGTCATCGTCGCCACCCAGATGATGGAGTCGATGATCCACGCCTCGCGCCCCACCCGCGCCGAGGTCTCCGACGTCGCCAACGCCATCCTGGACGGCACCGACGCGGTCATGCTGTCCGCCGAGTCGAGCGTCGGCAAGTACCCGATCGAGACCGTCCGCACCATGAGCCGGATCGCCGAGAGGGCCGAGGAGGAGCTGCTGTCCCAGGGCCTCCAGCCGCTCAACCCGGGCCGCAAGCCGCGCACCCAGGGCGGCTCGATCGCCCGCGCCGCGTGCGAGTTGGGCGACTTCCTGAACGGCCAGGCGCTGGTCGCGTTCACCAAGTCCGGTGACACCGCCCGCCGCCTGTCCCGCTACCGTTCGCCGATCCCGGTGATCGCGTTCACCCCGGACGTCGCCACCCGCAACCAGCTCTCGCTGAGCTGGGGCGTCGAGGCGCACGTCACCGAGCAGGTCGGGTCCACCGACGCGATGGTCGCCCAGGTCGACCGCGAGCTGCTCAGCATGGGCCAGCTCGCCGAGGGCGCGACCGTCATCGTCACCGCCGGCTCGCCCCCCGGCATCCCCGGCAACACCAACATGGTCCAGGTGCACCACCTGGGCACCCGGGGCGAGTAACACCCCCGTGGCACCGACGCCCGTGGGGCGGTCCTCCGGTGGAGGGCCGCCCCACGGGCGTTCTCGCGACGTCGCCGCCGCCGTGGCGCGGCTGCCGGTCGCCTACTCGTCGCCGTACGGCGCGTCTACTTGTCGCTGTACGGCGCGTCGTCGTTGAACAGGCGCATGCCGGGGATGGTCAGCGTGCCGCCGAACTGGCCGGCCTGCTTGGCGGTGACCCCGGTCAGCTCCAGGTCCAGCGGGACCGGGATCGAGCCGATCAGGTCGTACAGCCAGCGCGGCAGGGTGTCCGGGGTGAGCGTGATCTCGCCCAGGTCGATCGGGATCGGCAGGCCGAGCACTTTGGAGAGGTGGCCGGACAGCCGCTCCACGTACATCGTGACCGGGCCCTTGCGCATGGTCGAGGTCGAGCCGGGGGCGCCCTTCACGTGGAAGGTCTTGCCGTTGCCCTGCAACGTCGACATGTCGAGGTTGTCGATGTCGACGGTGTCCACCACGAACTTCAGCACCCGCTTGGTGCCGGTCGGGGTCCGCACGTCGTAGACGCCGTGGAAGGCCGCGCCGTGCAGCGCCAGCCGGCTGGTCGCCAGTGTCCAGTTCTGCTGCGGGACGACGTCCCCGGTGGGGGGCGCGCCGGCGGTCAGGCCGCTGGTGTCCACCGCGCAGTTGGGGTTGGCGCTCGGCGAGGACGACGGGGTGTCGGTGGCGGCCCCGGACGGGGTGGCGGGGGCCGTCCTCGGGCTCGCCTTGCCGCTCGGCTTCCCCGTCGTGCCGCCGGCCGGGCCACCGTCAGCGGAGGCCGTCGCGGCGGGCGAGGCCTGGTCGCCCGCCGGGGTCTGCTCGCCGCTGCCGGCGGTGGCGGGCGGCGGGGTGCCGGGCTGCGCGTCGGCCGGGGCCCCGGCCGTCGGGGCCTGCGGCTGGGCCGGCGTCCCGGCGCGCGGGGCCGGGGCGGCCGGCGTGGGGGCCTGGGTGGTGGTCGGCGCGGGGGTGCCGGTCGACTGGGCGCTCGGCGTCGGGCTCGGTGAACCACCCGGGTCCAGCAGGTGGTTGACGCCGCCCAGGACGTCGTCGATCAGCCCGGCCCGGTGGACCGTGTCCGAACCGCCGGGGGCGGCGGAGCGGGCGGCCGACGGCGTGGTCGCCGGGGTGGTGGCCGCGCCGGTCGGGGCACCGGTCGGCGTCGCGTCGGCGCTCGGCGTACCGGCCGGCGCGGAGGGCTGCTGGGTGGGCGCGGTGGTCGGCGTCTGGGTGGGGATCGCGCTCGGCCCCGTCGAGGGCCCCGTCGAAGGCGCTGTGGAAGGCACCGTCGAGGGCACCGTGGACGGACCGGGCGGTGGCTCGGGCAGCTCGCTCTTGGGGACGGGCGTCTCCAGCGGCGCGACGTCCGGCACGGTGGCGGGCGCGGTACCGCAGGGCTTGCCCGCCGTGGACTCGGCGACGGCCGGGTTGGGGGTGTACGCGGCGGCCATCAGCAGCGCCGTCGGCACCGCGGCCATCGCCAGCGCGCGGCCTCTCAGCCGGACCCGGACGGGCGTGCGCGGCGCCGCGTGTCGACCGGCGCGCTGCGGTTGGTCCTCCGACGCGCTCACCGCGCCTCCTTCGGGTCCACGGCGACGGCCTGCTCGTTCGACGCGGCCTGTGCGGGCAGCTTCGCGGTGGGCGCTTCGGCGGCAGCAGGCTCGGTGGCGACGCTCCCGGCGACGACCGCGGTCTCGGCGACGGCGGCCTCGGAGGCAGGGGTTTCGGAGGCGAGGGCCTCGGGAGCAGGGGCCTCGGTGGCGACGCTCGCGGCGACGGCGGTCTCGGCCGCCTTCGGCTCCGGCAGCGGCGCCCAGGACGCCATCAGACCGCCGCCGATCAGACCCGGCAGCAGCGCCAGGCCGAACCCGGCCAGGTTGGAGACCGGGATCGAGACCAGCGTCAGCAGGGTGGTGGCGACTCCCGCGAAGACCCGCACGGTCGGCTGGAACCACGCGGTCAGCCCGAGCACGATCAGCAGCACGCCGATGATCAATGATCCGGCGCCCGCCGTGGTGGCCATGGCCACCGTCATGCCGCCCAACGAGAGCTTGGCGTACGGGAAGTACATGATCGGGACGCCGGCGATCATGGCCAGCAGGCCGCCGTAGTACGGCCGCGTCCGACGGAAGGTACGGAACACCCGGCGCAGCCACTGGACGGGGTTCTCGTGCTCGGCGGGCCGGAATGAGGCAAGGGCGCTGGACACGGTGCAGCTCCTCGATGGTGTGAACGAGGGATGGACGAGACACGGGATCCGGCGACGGCGCACGCGCCGCCACCGGTCCCTCAGGTGCCGTCGGGGCGGCGGACCGGGCCCGGTCCGCCGCCCGTCAACGGCCTAGTAGCACTCGCCGGTGCCGTCGGTGTGCAGCGCGAGCTTCAGGCCGGGGAGCTTGAAGGTGCCGGCCGAGGTGGCCCAGGCGGTCTGCTGCACGTTGTACAGGTCGGCCTTGTCGGCGGCCTGGGCGAAGCCGGTCGCGCCGGACGGCAGGCCGCCGAGCTTGGACTTCCAGCCCTGGGTGGCCTCTCCCTTGAGGGTCGAGGCGTCCTGGCCGATGTTGATGTTGGTGAACTCGGCGTCCGCGTTCAGCTGGTCGAGGTCGATCAGCAGGTTCTTGGCGTAGACCTGCTTCTTGACGTCGTCGCTGTTGCCCGCCTCCAGGCGAAGGACGATCTTGGGCAGCTTCCACGGCAGGCCGGGGATGACGTTGGGGTCGGTCACCACCGACTGGCAGAGGCCCTTGATGGTGGCCTCGTCGAAGGCCGAGACGGCGACCGGGTGCGGAGTGCCGTTCACCTCGGCGTCGATCGAGCCGAACTGGGCGAAGTTCTTGCCGTGCAGCTCCGGCGTGGTGACCTTGAAGCTCTGGCCGGAGACGCTGAACGAAGCCGCCAGCGCGTTGTTGGCCATGGCGGCGCCGACCATCGCGGTGGCCGCGATGCTCGGCACCATCACCAGGGCGAAGCGCTTCCAGCGGGTCTTGCCGTAGGTCTGGGACATGCGAGTCCTCCTTCTAGGACGTACATCTCCGGCTCCCCGGCGGCGCGCCCGCGCCGGTGGGGGACTGGGATGGGAGAGAGCTACGTCCTCGGTAGCGGAGAGCGCCTTGGGCGTCGTCGGACGCGGGAGCGGCCGGCACACAGCGGCACTCCCGTCCCTCCACCGGCCGTCCTTGCGGGGCGGCGGGCAGGACCGACGACATCGGCGATCACCCCCGAGCGACAACCAGCGACCGCGCAGGGCCGCGCGGCCGGTCGAAGGACAGGAACCGCCGTGGGACCGCGGATACCCCCCTGCCCTCCCTACCGCCGACCGGGGCCGGCGGATCACCCGGTGGGGATCCCGCGCTCCACGTGGCCGACCGGATCGGAGGGTGTGGAGTCAGGGACCGGGCGTCGCCGATCGTGCTCGAATCCCGGGCGAAGCACAAGAGGTTCCTTACTGACGGGTAATGCAACAGCCGACAGCGTTGATCATGAAATCGGCGCGGCATGCACCGTGCGTGACACCTTGAAGGAAACGTGACGAAGAAATCCGCCGGAAACACGAACGAAACACCCGCGGACAGTCACCAAGTGTGACTGTCCACGGGTGTTGTCAAGATTTGGTAAACCTCTGTCCGGTTGACCGGATTGTCGCCAAATCACCCGGCGACACCGCAGGTCATCCGCCGCGCCAAGGCCCGCCCGGGACCGGCCGGGCCCGGACCGGAGGCAGCGTCAGAACAGCACGCGCGCCAGCGCGGTGCGGGCCGCGGTGACCCGCGGGTCCTCCGTGCCGATCACCTCGAACAGCTCCAGCAGGCGCAGCCGGGCGGCGTCCCGGTCCTCACCGGCGGTCCGGCCGACGGTGTCCACCAGCCGGCCGAAGGCGTCCTCGACGTGACCGCCCACCAGGTCCAGGTCGGCCGCCCGCAGCTGGGCCTCGACGTCCTTCGGGTCGGCCGCGGCCGCGGCGCGGACGGCCTGCGGGTCCACGCTCTCGATCCGCTGCAGCAGTTCGGCCTGGGCGAGGCCCAGCCTGGCCTCGGTGTTGCCCGGCTGGTCGGCCAGCACGTTCCGGTAGGCCTGGACGGCGCCGCCCAGGTCGCCGCTGTCCAGCGCGTCGTGCGCGGCGGCCAGGGCCGGGTCCTCCGGCCGCTGCGGGGCGGCGTCCGGCGCCTCGCCCGGAGCCCCGGCGCCGCCGACCACGCCGAAGCGCTGCTCGGCGACCAGGATCAGCTGGTCCAGCACCTTGCGGACGTTGGCCGCGCTCTCGGCGCCCTGGAACAGCGGCACCAACTGGCCGGCCACCACGGCCATCACGGCCGGGATGCCCTGGATGCCGAACTGCTGGGAGATCAGCGGGTTGGCGTCCACGTCGATCTTGGCGAGCACGAACCGGCCGGCGTACTCCTCGGCCAGGCCCTCCAGGATCGGGCTGAGCTGCTTGCAGGGGCCGCACCACTCGGCCCAGAAGTCGATGACGACCGGCACTTCGGTGGAGCGCTGGACGACCTCGGACTCGAAGGTGTCCTCGGTGACGTCGATGACGAGCGCGTAGGCGGACTGCTCGGGGGCGACTCCGGCCGCTTCGTCGGCGGCCGCCTGGCGGGCCCGCTCGACCCGGGCCTGCTCGGCCTTCTGGGCAGCCTCGCCGGCTGCCTTCACTGCGGCGAGGTCGACCGCACCGCGCAGGGCGGAGCTGTTGAGACGCGAATTCCGTGGCTGCATGGCACCATCCTCCCCCGTCCGCGCCGCCTGCGGGCAACCAACCTCGGGAAAGTCGCCCCGCGCGGGCCGCGCGGCGCGGATTCCCGGGCGCGGTGGCCCTCCCCCGGTAGCCTGAACCGTTCGGCGCGGATCCCCACCCGCGCCCGCGCCGCCCCGTCCCACGGGTGCGGCGCCTGGTTGTCACTGCTTTCGCTACGAGTCGTAGCGTAACTGGAGCCGGGGTCCCGGCCGCAAGCCCCACCGGCGGTTCCGCGACGTGACCTGCCCCACTTTCCGGGGCGGCCCGGCTGCCCGAACGGGCGAACAGCCGCTACCGTTACCAGCCCCACCCATGTTACTCACCAGTAGAGCGCAAGGAGGCCCGGTTGCCGGCCCCCCAGCCCCCCGCGAACCCGGACGTCACGGGCCCGGAGACCGCGGACGGCCCCGCCCCCTCGGCGGGTGCCACGACCAGGGCCAAGGGGCGCCCGCGCAGTGCCGCCGCCGACCGCGCCATCCTCGACGCCACCCGCGAGGCCCTCGCCGAACTCGGCTGGGGCGGGCTGACCATGGGCCACGTCGCGACCCGCGCCAAGGTCGCCAAGACCACCCTCTACCGCCGCTGGCCGTCCAAGAACGAACTCGTGGTGGACGCCGTCGCCAGCCTCTTCGACGACCTGGTGATGCCCGACCTCGGCAGCCTGCGGGCCGACATCGAGGCGGTGGTCGCCCAGTTCGCCGACCTGCTGGCCCGCCCCGAGACCCAGGCCGCGCTGCTCGCGCTGTTCGCCGAGGGCACCCGCGACCCGCACCTGCGCCGCCGGATCCGGGAGGCCATCGTCGACCCGCAGAAGCGCCTGGTCCGGCAGGGCCGGGCGGCCGCCCAGGTGCGCGGCGAACTCGCCCCGGACGCCGACCCGCGGACGGCCCGCGAGGAGATCGACATCATCTTCGACACCATCGCCGGGACGGTCGAGCACCGCGTCCTGGTCAGCGGCGAGCCGATCACCGCCGACTGGACCCGCCGCTTCACCAACCTGCTGCTCGGCCCCTTCCCCAGCCTGCTGGGCGACTGAGCGCATGGCGAAGCCGCCCCGCACGAAGAAGCTCCGTACGGGGCGGCCCACCGGCACGTCCTAGGTCCAATGCCAGTGACTTTGGTGTGTCTGTCTCGTTGGTTGTGGTGTGGCGAGGGTGGGGCAGGTCAAGTCGTGTGCGGGTGAGCGGTTGTCGGATC
>NZ_JBHXML010000047.1:0-75983 GCF_042720345.1 Kitasatospora sp. NPDC058478
CGGACGCCCCCCCGCCGCGCCCGGGGCGCCGGTCCCCGCCGGGTGGGGGGGGTCGGCACGGCGGCTGTCAGCCGACCGTACGGCCCGCGTCACGACGAGCAGTGCGGCCCGCGTCACGACGAGCCGCGTGGGCCGTGAGCAGCCGCTCCCGGGCCTGGTCGTCCTCGGCGGCCTGCACCGCCGTCCAGGCCAGTGCGACGGACGCCTGGAGCAGTGCCCGGTCGGCGGCCGGGGCCACGCAGGCCCGGGCGAACTCCGGCTGGTGGTTGACCGCGCCGCCGCTGTCGATGCCGATGCTGGGGTGCACGCTGGGCAGGACCCGGCTGACGTTGCCCATGTCGGTGCTGCCGGTGGGCATCGCGCGCTCCTCCTCCGGGGACACCAGGGGGCGGCCCAGTTCGGTCGCCGCCGCCCGGTAGGCCGCCACCAGGAACGGGTCGTGGGCCAGTTCCGCGTACGCGGGTGTCGAGCGGACCTCGTGGGTGCAGCCGGTGGCGACGGCGCCGCCCTCGAAGCAGGCTCTGACGCGTGCTTCGAGGCGGCCCAGGGACTCCATGTCGCCGGCCCGCAGGTTGTACAGGGCGCTGGTGTGCGCGGGGACGACGTTGGGCACCTCGCCGCCCCGGGTCACGATGCCGTGCACCTGCTGCCGCGGCTCGAAGTGCTGGCGGCCCACGCCGACGGCGACCTCCGCCACGGTCAGGGCGTCGGCGGCGTTGACGCCCAGGTGCGGGGCGAGCGCGGAGTGCGACTCCCGCCCGGTGTAGCGGACTTCGAGCTCGACCAGGGCGAGGGGGCGGGGAGCGCAGTTGTCCTCGGGGGCCGGGTGGACGAGCATCGCCATCGACACCTCGTCGAAGACGCCGGCCTCCAGCATGGCGATCTTGCCGCCGCCCTCCTCCTCGGCCGGGGTGCCCAGCACCATGACAGTGATGCCGAGGTCGTCGGCCACGTCCCTCAGCGCCAGGGCCGCGCCCACCGACGAGGCGGCGATGATGTTGTGGCCGCAGGCGTGACCGAGGCCCGGCAGCGCGTCGTACTCCGCACACAGCCCGACCGTGAGCGGGCCGCTGCCGTAGCGGGCGGTGAACGCGGTGTCCAGGCCGCCGGCGCCGGGCACCACCTCGAATCCCTCGTCCCGCAGCAGGCCGCTCACCTTGGCGGCGCTGCGGTGCTCCTTGAACGCGGTCTCCGGCTCGGCGTGAATACTCCTGGACAGTGCTATCAGTTCGTGTTCGGCGCGTTCAACGCTTTCGCGACAACCACGCATGATCCGAGACGAGATTCGCATCTTCTCTTTCCCCTCCGCATGACCGGGATCTCCGTCGGCCGGATGGCCGGACAATTCCCTGGCCTTTTCCTTCCTACCGGAGTCTCCGACGAAAAGCGAGACCAGTCTGGAGAATTGACATGGCGTCACCGACAGATTCACTGACAGATTCACTGAAAGACCCACTGACAGCGTCACTGACATGGAACGTGCGGGCGGGCAACGGGGAACTCTCGGTCGAGATGATGCCCTGGTCGCTGCTGCGCGCGACCGGCTTCCCCGCCGGGCTCCTGGACGGGCTCGCATCCGAGGAACTGCTCGGCACCGCCGCCGGGGTGCTCGCGGCGGAGCAGGCGGTCGCCGCCGAACGTGCGCACTTCCTGGACGCGCTGTGGCCGGGGCTGCGCAAGGCCGTACGGACGGTCGAACCGCGCCAGCGGTCGCTGCGGGCCCTCCAGAGCTGCCGCCGGCTGGTGGACGGCGGCGCGCCCCTGGACGAGCGGTGCGCGGCGGTCCTCGCGGCGACCGGCGCGCCGGACTGGGCGCCCCGCTGGAACGCCCTGGTCGCCGCGCTCGACGAGCGGCTGGCGGCGGCCGAAGTCGAACTGGAGGCGGCCCTGCTGCGGGCCCGGCTGCACACCGCGCGGGCCGCCGGCCGCGAGGACTTCGGGCACGCCGTGTTCGTGTCGAACCCCTCGTTCCACCACACCGCCCTGGAGACGCCGCCGCTGACGCACCCGGGCTGGGCGCAGGCGCGGGACAGCGGCGGCGCCCTGCCGCAGACCCTGCGTCGCCGGGTCGACACCCTGCACCGCTATCTGCGCCGGTTCGCCACCAAGTGCGAGACCGTCTCGTTCTTCGGCCCGGTGCTGTTCGGCCTCCTGGCGCCGGAGCAGGAGGAGACCCTGCTGGTCGGCGCGCCCGGCCGCGAGAGGGTCGTGGTGGAGGCGAGCGCCTGGCTGGTGGAGGAGCTGCGGGAGCAGGCCGCCCGCGAGGTGCCGCTGACGCGGCAGCGCGTGTGGCCCAATCCGCTGTTCCGCCGGCCCGACTCGTCCCCGGTGCTGGAACGGGCCGTGGACGGGCGCAGGTTCAAGGTCGCGGCGCCCGCGCTGGCGCTGTGGAGCGCCGCCGCCGCGGCGCCGGGGAGCCGGCTCGACTCGCTCGTCAGCGCCGCCGGCCCCGTGCCGCCCCCGCACCGGGCGGGGGCGGACGACGCGTACGCCGCCGGGCTGGTGAAGGCACTCGGGCCGGCCCTGGTCGTCTCCCCCTGGCGGCTGCCGGCGACCGAACTGCACGCGCTGACCAGGCTCGCGGCCGAGCACCCCACGGACACGGCGGTGAACCTGGCGGAGGTCCGCGACACGTACGCGCGGGCGCCCTGGCCCGAGCGGGCGGCGCACCTCCTCGCCGTGCGGGCGGCCCGCGCGGCGGACGGCGGGCGGGTCTCGCAGGACAGCGGACGGCACTACGCCGACCGCGAGCTGTTCCACGAGGACAGGTCGAGTCCGGTGAGCGAGCGGGTCGGCTTCGGGGCGCCGGTCGTGGAGCGCATCCGGGAGGTCACCGAGGCGGTGTTCCCGCTGGTGTTCCTCGCGGCGCTGCTGGCCAGGGAGGACGCCCGCGACGCCCTGCGCGCCGAACTGGGGGGCGCCCCGGTGCCGCTCGCCGCCCTGGCCGCACGGGAGATACCCGCTCGTTCACCGCGCCGCGACCGGCTGGACGCGGTGCTGCGCCGACTGGTCGGGCGGGCCGTGGAGGCCGCGGGAACGGCCGACGGCCGCCCCCCGGTCGTGGAGCTGAGCGGCAGCGAACTGGCCGAGGCGCTGGCGCCGCTGTGGGACACCGTGACGTACGGCCCCGACGACGCCTGCCTGCCGAGCCCCGACCTGATGGTGGCGGGCCCCGACCCGGCCACCGCCGACTGGGTGCTCTCGGAGCTGCACGACGACTGCAGCTCGATCTTCGGGGGGCTGGAGCGTCCGCTGCACAGCGACCCGGACGGGCTGTGGGCCGGCTTCACCGAGCGGGTGGCACGAGCCGTGCCGCCCGGGACCGCCGCGACCATCGTCTCGCGCCGGCGCAGCGCCCACGTGACCCCCGAACTCCCCGGTGCCGCCATCGAACTGAGCGGCCTCTCGGGCAAGGACCGGGCCGACGTGGTGCCGATCGCGGACGCCGTCGTGCCCGCGTCGGCCGACGCGGTGGTGGTGGGCGGCCGGCGGCGGCTGCTCTACCCCGGCGACCTGTCGTCGACGCTGCACCGCGCGGTGTCCAGGCCCGCGCTGGTCCCGGTGCCGGTCGACCTCGGCGCGTACACCCCCAGGATCGTGGTGGACGGTGTCGTGGTCCAGCGTGCCCGCTGGCGGCTGAGCATTCCGGAAAGGGCTCCGGAGAAGGCCGCGGACACCGTCGCCCAGTGGTTGTCCGTGCAGCGGCTCCGGGCCGCCCAGGGAATTCCGCGCCACGTCTACGTGAAGCATCCGGCCGAACCGAAGCCGCTGTACGTCGATTTCGCCGATCCGCTGTCGGTGATCGATATCGCGCGACTTCCCGAAGGGGAAGTCGTCGTGTCCGAAATGCTGCCCACCCCGGACCAGTTGTGGTGGCGCGTGGCGGACGAAACGCATTGTGCCGAATTCCGTCTCGGCTGCATCGTGCGGCCGGTGACATCCGACAATCCGCCGACCCCGGAACAACAGGAAGAGAGCGCGTCATGACCGAGGACCTCCGCATCACCTCACTGGTGAGGGACGCTTACGACAAGGCCGCCGAGCAGTACGATTCCGCAGGTCAGATGATCTTCCACCCGCTGGGGAAGATGATCGCCGACACCCTGGAGCTCTCGCCGGGCGAACGGGTGCTCGACATCGGCTGCGGGCGCGGCGCCTGCCTGTTCCCGATCGCCCACGCGGTGGGCCCGGAGGGCTTCGTGCTCGGCATCGACCAGGCCCAGGGCATGGTCGACGCCTGCACGGCCGACATCACGGCCCGCGGGGTCGCCGGCCGGGCCCGCGCGGAGCTGGGCAACGCCCAGGACTTCGCCTTCGCCGAGCCGTTCGACGCGGCGAGCGCCGGGATGGTCCTGTTCCTGCTGCCCGAGGCGGAGAAGGCCCTGTCCTGCGCCGCCGCGGCGCTGCGCCCCGGCGGCAGGTTCGCCGCGACCACCTTCCCCACCGAGAACGGCAGGCTGGCCGCCGGCTGGGAGTCCGCCGAGATCCTCTCCGGGGTGCTCGCCAAGTACCTCCCCGAGGGTGTGGACGACCCGTGGCAGGTGGTCCTGGGCCTCGGCGGCCCGCTGGCCGGTGAGGAGTCCACGGCCGCCGCCTTCCTCACCGCCGGCTTCAGCGATGTACGGATCCGCCACGTCCCGGCGGACTCCCGCTTCGAGACCATCGACGACTACCTGGCGTGGACCAGGACCGTGACCACCCGCGTGCAGTGGGACCTGGTGCCCGCGGAGCGGGTGGCCGAAGCTACCGACGAGGCGCGCGAGGCGCTGCGGGTGCTCGCGGGGCCGGACGGCTCCCTGGAGTTCTCCTGCCCGACCAGGACCGTGCTGGCCGTCCGCTGACGGCACGACCGCAACCGTCTACCAAGCGCTGAACACAGAGCCGAGAGGTGCGATGACATGGCTCCTGACACGACCCCTTCGCTGATCCGTCCGCTGTCCGAACTGCTCGGCGGACACGCCGCCCGGATCGGGGACAAGGTGGCCTTCGCCGACGCCCGGCGGGGCGTCGGCTACCGGGAACTGGATCTGCGGACCTCTCGGCTCGCCGGCCGGCTTGCCGCGCTGGGACTGGAGAAGGGCGGCCGCGCCGCCGTCCTCATGGGCAACAGCGTGGAGATGGTGGAGAGCTGCCTCGCCGTCATCCGGGCGGGCGGCATCACCGTGCCGCTGAATCCGCAGGCGTCCGAGGCCGAACTGGTCCACTTCCTGCGGGACTCCGGGGCGTCGGTGGTGCTGTGCGACCCGGCGCGGCTCGACGTGCTGCTGCGCGCGGTGGCCTCGTCCGGCCTGCCCCGGCCCTCGATCGTGCTCACCGGCGACTCCCCCATGGCACCGGCGGACGCCTCCGGCGCAACCGCGGACATCACCGCGTACGAGACGCTCGCGGCCACCCCCTACGACGGACCGGCGCCCGAGGAGAGCCCGCTCGACGCTCCGGCCTGGATGCTCTACACCTCGGGCACCACCGGCCGCCCCAAGGGAGTGCTCTACTCCCTGCGCAGCTCGCTGTGGCTGGTGGAGGCCTGCCACGTGGGCGTGCTCGGGATGACGCAGGACGACCGACTGCTGTGGCCGATGCCGCTGTTCCACGGCCTGGGCCAGAACCTGTGCGTCATGGCGGTCGTGGCCGTGGGCGCCGGAGCCCGGCTGATGAGCGGCTTCGCCCCTTCCGAGGTGCTGGACGCCCTGCGCAACGACGGGGTGACCTTCCTCGCCGGGGTGCCGACGACGTACCACTACCTGCTGGACCGTGCCCGCCAGGAGCACACCCGGCTGCCTTCGCTGCGGCTCGGGTTCGTCGCCGGTTCGGCCAGCGGCGCCTCCCTCGGCAGCCGTTTCGAGGAGGCGTTCGGGGTCCCGCTGGTGGACCAGTACGGATCGACCGAGACCGGCGCGATCACCTCGAACCGGCCGACGGGCGACCGGGTCGCCGGGGCGGCCGGGCCGCCCGTCCCGGGGGTGGACATCCGCCTGGTGGACAACGGTTCCGGCGCCGAGGTGCCCGACGGCGAGCAGGGCGAGGTCTGGGTCAGCGGCCCCAACCTGATGCTGGGCTACCACGGGCAGCCCGACGCCACGGCGCAGGTGCTGCGGGACGGCTGGTACCGCACGGGCGACCTGGCCCGCCGGGACGCCCTCGGGCAGGTGACCCTGACCGGCCGTCTCAAGGAGCTGATCATCCGGGGCGGCGAGAACATCCACCCCGTCGAGATCGAGGACGTGGTGCGCACGGCGCCGGGCGTGGCCGACGCGGCGGTGGGCGGGGAGCCCCACGAGGTGCTCGGCGAGGTGCCCGTCGCGTACGTGGTGCCCGGTCCCGAAGGCGTCGACGTCCAGGCTCTGTTCGAGCACTGCCGGACGCGGCTGTCCTTCTTCAAGGTGCCGGAGAAGGTGTACGCCGTCGAGCACGTTCCGCGCACCGCGTCCGGGAAGGTCACCCGGCATCTGCTGGCGGACGCGGACCCCCGGTTGCTCGGCACAGCATCCACCGGCGGGCCCGGGGAGCGCGAGGGCCTCGGGGCCGAGCCCGACCGGGGCGAGTGGGCGGGCCGGCTCGCGGCGCTCACGGCGGCCGAGCGGGCCCGGACGGTACTGGACCTGGTCCGCGCCGAGGTGGCGCTCGCGCTCGGCGTCGAAGCCGAACGGGTCGCGCCCACACGGCCGTTCGTGGATCTCGGCCTCGGCTCCCTCGCCGTCGTGGCGGTCGGGCGGCGGCTGTGCGCGCTGGTCGGGCTGCGACTCCCGGCGACGGCGGTGTTCGACCACCCGACGCCCGCCGCGTTCGCGGACCGGCTGGTCGCGGAGCTGACGGACCTGACGGGGCTGACGGGGCTGACGGGGCTGACGGAGCCGTCGGACACCCGCGCGCTCTCCGAAGCGTTCCCGGCCGAGCGCACAGCCCCCGCGGGGCCCGACCCGGACGGCGCCGAGCCGATCGCCATCATCGGCATGGCCTGCCGCTTCCCCGGCGGGGTGGAGTCACCCGAACAGCTGTGGGACCTCGTCGCCGCAGGCCGGGACGCCACCTCGGACTTCCCCACCGACCGGGGCTGGGCACTGGACACCCTGTTCGACCCCGACCCCGACCACCCCGGCACCAGCTACGTCTCGCGCGGCGGCTTCCTGACCGACCCGTCCGCGTTCGACGCCGGATTCTTCGGCATAGCCCCGCGCGAGGCGACCGCGATGGACCCGCAGCAGCGGCTGATGCTGGAGATCGCGTGGGAGGTCTTCGAACGGGCGGGCCTCGACCCGACCCGCCTGGCCGGCTCGGAGACCGGCGTCTTCGTCGGCACCAAGGGACAGACGTACAGCACGCTCGCCGCGCCCGGGTCCGAGTACGAGGGCCATCTCGGCTTCGCCACCTCGGGCAGCGTGATGTCCGGCCGGGTGGCCTACACCCTCGGTCTGCACGGCCCCGCCGTCACCGTCGACACGGCCTGCTCCGCGTCCCTGGTCGCCCTCCACCTGGCCTGCGGCTCCCTGCGCTCCGGTGAGTCGCGGCTCGCGCTCGCGGGCGGGGTCACGGTGATGTCCACCCCGGACGACATGATCACCTTCAGCAGGCACCGGGGCCTCGCCCCGGACGGCCGGGTGAAGGCCTTCGCCGGCGCGGCGGACGGCACCGCCTTCGGCGAGGGCGCGGGGGTGCTGCTGCTCGAACGGCTCTCCGACGCGCAGCGGGCGGGCCACCGGGTGCTCGCCGTGATCCGGGGCAGCGCCGTGAACCAGGACGGCGCGTCCAACGGGCTCACCGCGCCCAACGGCCGGGCGCAGCAGCGGGTGATCCGCCGGGCGCTCGCCAACGCCCGGGTGGCCGCCCACGAGGTCGACCTGGTCGAGGCCCACGGCACGGGGACCATGCTCGGCGACCCGATCGAGGCCGAGGCGATCCTCGCCGCGTACGGGCGCGGCCGGGACCCTCAACGGCCGCTGTGGCTCGGCTCGGTGAAGTCCAACATCGCCCACACCCAGGCCGCCGCGGGCATGGCCGGTGTCATCAAGCTGGTGGAGGCGATGCGGCACGCCGTCCTCCCGGCGACCCTGCACGTGGACCGTCCGTCGCCGCACGTCGACTGGTCGTCGGGGAACGTACGGCTGCTCGACGAGGCGCGGCCGTGGACGGCCGCCGACGGACGGCCCCGGCGCGCCGGAGTGTCCTCCTTCGCCATCAGCGGCACCAACGCCCATGTCGTCCTGGAGGAGGCGCCGCACTCCCCCGCGCCGGAGGAGGCCCCGGCCCCGGTCTCGCCCGAGGAGGCCCCGGTCCGGGCGCTCAGCGCCGTACCGTGGCTGCTGTCCGCGAAGTCCCCGGCCGCGCTGCGCGACCAGGCCCGCCGGCTGGAGTCGTTCCTGCGCGCGGCGCCCGACCGGGATGCCGTGGACGTGGGGCGCACCCTGGCACTGTCCCGGGCCGGGCTCGAACACCGGGCCGCCGTCGTCGCGGACCGCGGTCGCGGTGCGGACGGGGCGGACAGCGCGGAGGGTCTGCTGCGCGCACTCGGCGCGCTCGCGGAGGGCGAGCCCGCGGCCGGACTGACCACCGATCACGCCGGTGCCGCCCGGACCACGGCGTTCCTCTTCACCGGCCAGGGCTCCCAGTGGGCGGGCATGGCCCGTGAACTGTACGAGGCGTTCCCGGTGTTCGCCGAAGCGCTGGACGCGGTGTGCGATCATCTGGCGCCGCAGGTACGACAGTTGCTCCTCGCCGCCGGCGACGCGGCGAAGGACGGGCGCATCCATCGCACCGGTATCGCCCAACCCGCCCTGTTCGCATTGGAGGTCGCGCAGTTCGCGCTGCTGCGGTCCTGGGGTGTGCGTCCCGACGCGCTCGCCGGCCACTCCCTCGGCGAGCTGGCCGCCGCGCACGTCGCCGGGGTGTTCTCACTGGCGGACGCGGCCAGGCTGGTCACCGCCCGGGGCGAGCTGATGCAGGCGCTGCCCGAAGGCGGCGCCATGATCGCACTGGAGGCCACGGAGGACGAGGTCCTGCCGCTGCTCGCCGGCCGGGAGTCCCGGCTGGGGATCGCCGCCGTGAACGCGCCCCGCTCCGTCGTGGTCTCGGGCGACGAGGACGCCGCGGCGGACGTCGCCCAGCTAGTGGCCGAACTGGGCGGCAGGACCAAGCGCCTGACTGTCAGTCATGCTTTCCATTCGCCCCGGATGGACGCGGTGCTGGAGGAGTTCGAGGCCGTGGCCCGGACCGTCACCTACCGTGCGCCGGACCTGCCGATCGTCTCCACGGTCACCGGCGCCCTCGCCGGTGCGGAACTGCTGACACCCGCGTACTGGACCGGGCAGCTGCGCTCGGCCGTCCGGTTCGCCGCCGCGGTGGGGACCCTGCGGGAGCGGGGCACCGACACCTTCGTCGAACTGGGCCCGGACGCGTCCCTGACGGCCCTGGTGCGCCAGATCGCCGACGACGCCGACGCCGACGCCGGCGGGGGTGACGGGGGTGACGACGCCGACGGGGGTGACCGGACGGGCGGCCACCGTGCGCTGCCGGTCTCCCGGCGCGACCGACCCGGTGCCGCGACCGCCGTCGCAGTCGCCGCCGCGCTCCACACCGCCGGTGTCCCGGTCGACTGGGCGGCGTTCTTCGACGGCACCGGCGCCCGCCACGTCACGCTGCCGACCTACGCCTTCCAGCGCAAGCGTTACTGGCTGCCCGCACTCGCCGGCCCCAGCCCCGCCCCCGCCCCGGCACCGACCGCGATCGCCGAGGCGGAGGCGGAGGCCACAGCCGAGGAGGCGGCCCCGTCCGGGCGGGTACTCAAGCCGGGTGAGCGCCCGGAGGTCGCCGCCCGCCTGGCCGGCGTGCTCGCCGGACTGGACGAGGAGAAGCAGCTCCTCCACATGATCGACCGGATCGCCACCCGGGTCGCAGCGGTGCTCGGCCACGACAGCGCGGACGCCATCGACCCCGACGTGCCGTTCCTCGAACTCGGCGTCGACTCCCTCATGGCCGTCGAGATGCGCAACCAGTTCAGCGACTTCTGCGGGGTGAGCCTGCGCCCGACGCTCGTCTTCGAGCACCCGACCCCGGCGGTGCTCGCCGACCACCTGCTCGCGAAGGTGCTGGCCGCGGTGTCCGCCACGCCGGGCGTCGACGAGGACGCGGTGGACTTCGCCGCCGAGGTCGTCCTGGCGGCGGACATCTCCCCCGCCGACGAGGTGATCCGGGTCGCGGACGACCCGCGGGAGGTGCTCCTCACCGGTGCGACCGGGTTCCTGGGCGCGTACCTGCTGCGCGATCTGCTGCGGACGACCCGTGCGACCGTGCACTGCCTGGTCCGCGGGGCCGACGAGGCGGACGCGTGGGCGCGGCTGCGCAAGAACCTTGAGTGGTACGAGTTCTGGGACGGCATCGACCCGGACCGCCTGTCCGTGATCGTCGGCGATCTCGCCCGGCCGCTGCTGGGGCTGGCCCCCGAACGGTTCGACGCCCTCGCCCGCAGCGTGGACAGCGTCTACCACGCCGCCGCCACCGTCAACGGCCTCTACCCGTACTCGGCGTTGAAGGACGCGAACGTCACGGGCACCGCCGAGATCCTGCGCCTGGCCGCACGGCACCGCACCGTGCCCGTCCACCACGTCTCGTCCACCGGCGTGTTCGCCGCGGAGGCGGTCCCCGGGCAGGCGCTCCAGGTGACCGACCCGCCGGGCCCCGCCGAGGCACTGTCGTCCGGCTACCGGCAGACGAAGCTGGTGGCGGAGCAGATCATCGAACTCGCCAGGGGGCGGGGCCTGCCGGTCTCGGTCTACCGGGTGGACGAGATCTCCGGCGACTCGGAGCGCGGCTTCTGCCAGACCCACGACTTCGTCTGGCTGAGCATGAAGGGCATCGTGCAGGCCGGTGCCGTACCGCAGGATCCCGCCGGAATCTTCCACCTGGTGCCGGTCGACCACGTCAGCGCGGCGATCCTGCGGCTGTCCCGCGACGACCGGGCGGCGGGCCGCAACCACCACCTCGCCAACGGGACGCACCTCCCGTTCTCCGCGATGACGGAATCCCTCCGCTCCCTCGGCTACCGGCTGGACGAACTCCGCTGGGACGCCTGGGTGCGGCGCATCCGCGCCGACCGCGACAACGCGATGGTCCCGATGATCGACGCGTTCGAATCGACCATCTACAGCGGACGCAACCACTACCTGTCCGTCGACACCTCGCAGACCCGCGAGCTGCTGGCCGGTACCGGCGTCGACTGCCCGCCGATGACGCGTGAACTCTTCGAGAAGTACGTCGGGTTCTTCGTCCGCGTCGGCTACTTCCCCGAACCGGGCGCCGGCGCCGGGGGCGGCCTCGTCGACACCGGTACGCAGGCCCTCCGGGTCCGGGAGGCGGCGTGGGAGGACCTTCCGGCGATGGCAGGCATCTGCTTCGAGGCCTTCAACACCCTCAACGCCTCGCTCGGCCTCGCCCCGGAGTGGTCGTCGGTGGACGAGGTGACGGAGATGTTCCGGGACCGGCTCGCGGCCCCGGGCTGCCTCGCCTACGTGGCGGTCGACGGCGCGGACTCCGTGACGGGCTCCAACTTCCTGGTCCTGGGCGAGTCCGTCGCCGCCTTCGGCCCGCTCAGCGTCGCGCCCGGCGCGCAGGGCGGCGGCGTGGGCCGACTGCTGATGGACGAGGTGATCGGCGCGGCCGCCCGGCACGACCGCGGCTCGGTCCGGGCCGTCCAGGTGACCAACAACCTGGGCGCGTACCGGCTCTACTCCTCGCTCGGCTTCGTCCCGCACGAGCAGCTGTCCCTGGTCGCCGGGTACGCACCGCCCACCCCGGCGAACATGGCCGGCTTCACGGTGCGCGCGATGACCGAGGACGACGTACCCGCGTGTCAGGAGCTGTACCGCTCGGTCAACGGCCATGCACGGGACGGCGAGATCCACATGGCGGCCAAGCGGGCCTTCGGCTGGTCGCAGCCGTACGTGGTCCTGGACCGGTCGAGCGGTACGATCGCCGGCTACACCACGGGCCTGTCCGACCTGGGCCATCTGACGGCGGCCTCGGAGGCCGCGGCACGGGCGCTGTACACGGGCGCCGGCGAGCTGATGCGCCGGGCCGTCCCCGACGGCCCGCCGCCCCGGCTGCGCATCCCGGGCCGGCTGCTGCCCGAGACCCTGAGCTGGGCCTTCCACACCCGGGGCATCACCCTGGAGCGACTGGAGACCCTGGTGGCGCGCGGCTCGTACACGGCGCCGCAGCAGGGGGTGTACTGCCCGGGGCTGTCCTACTGAGGCACCGCCGCAGGCGAGGGACGCGTTGGTCCAAGCCCTGTCGTCCCGACGCGAGTCGGAAGGCCGTTGGCGGGAGAAATCTCTGGCCAACGGCCCCAGCGGTCACGGCGGCCGGGCTCCGCAGCCGGGTGTCACCGCCCGATGGACTCCTCGGCAGCCCCGAGTGCGGCCTCCCACGGGTAAGCCTCCGGTCTCCCCTGGCCCGGATCGTTCGGGACGAAGCCTCCTTCGCCGAGCAGCACGCGGACGCCGGAGTCACGCAGGGTGGCAACGCTCCGGGGGAACTGAGGGTGCCCGGTGAGCGCCGTGTTCGTACACGGCATCACCGACAGCGGGATTCCCTTGCCGATCGCCTCGGCCGCGGACCCTATGACCCAGGAGGTCGTGAGGCCGAGCGCCAGGCTGTTGATGCTGTTCATCGTCGCGGGAGCGAACAGAACCGCGTCGGCGGGCGGAAGCACGTCCGGCTCGCCCGGCCGACGGTACGTGGACTTCACCGGGTGGCCGGTCAGGCGGTTCAGCATGGGAAGCTCGTCCTGGAGCCAGCTCGCCGCGGTCGGGGTGAGCCCGAGCGCGACCTCCCACCCCCTGAACTGGGCGTGGCGCACAACCTGCGCCATGTTCAGGACCGGCGGGGCGGCGGAGCCGAAGAGGTACAGGACCGGGCGCGTGGTGGACATGGCAGTCATCGAACCCCGTGGGGATGGCCGGCGGCAAACCCTGCCGAATTCGATGATGCGCCTGACTACTTGGCGCTACCGTCGGACCACCGGGCCGAACTCCTCAAGGAACGCGCCATGACCGACTTCACGCCTGACACCGTAGGCAAGCGGATCAAGCAGACCCGCAAGCTCCGACACATGACCCAGACCGAACTCGCCCTGAAGGCGCGGATCTCGGCGTCCCACATGGCTCAGATCGAGCAGGGCAAGCGGCAGGCCGGCCCGGCTGTCCTCGCCTCCATCGCCAGGGCACTGACCGTGCCCCCGGCCGATCTCGAAGGACGCCCGTACATCGAGGAGTTGCGGCGCGACCAGCTCGACGGGCTGATCCAGCCGATCCGGGAATCCCTCGACATCTTCGACCTGGGAGCCGACCCGGACGTGGCACCGCGTCCGACCGAGGAACTCGTCGCGCACACCGACCGGGTGTGCCGCCTGATCCGGGCGTCGGATCTGCGGAGCGCGGCGGCCGAGCTGCCCGGCTTGATCACCGAGACCACGACCGCGGCGCACAGTAGCGGTGATCGACGTCTCTGGCAGGCCCTCGCCATGCAGTACCGCTCCGGCTACGACCTCGCGAGCAAGCTCGGGTTCCAGGACCTCGCGTCGATCTCCCTCGACCGCATGGGATGGGCGGCGGAGCGGGCGTCCGACGCCGTGACCGCGGCGATCAGGCAGTACAGCCGGGCGCTGGCCTACCTGCGCGCCGGCCAGTACCCCCGACCGGCTCACCCTCCGGATCACCGGCGGCCACCCGCTGCACGGTACGACGACCGTCCAGGGCAGCAAGAACATCGCCCTGCACCTGTACGCTGCCGCGATCCTCGCCGACCAGCCGCTCACCCTTACCGGCGCCCCCGCGATCCTCGACACCGGCGTGTGCGCGGAGATCCTTCACCGCACCGGCACCCGAGCCACCATCGCCGAGGGTGAGTTCGAGACCCGGCCCGCCGACTCCTACTTCCCGGTCATCCCCGACGACCTCGGACGGTGCATCCGGACCACCGCGGTCATCGCCGCCGCCCTGCTGGCCCGCTCCGGCACGGTCACCTTCCCACTGCCCGGCGGCGACGCCTTCTGCGCCCGGTACATCGACCTGCACCTGGCCGCCATGGAAGCCGCCGGCGCCGACGTCGAGGTCAACCGGGGCCGTGTGCGCGCCCGCTTCACCGGAACGAAGCGCCTTCCGTTCATCACCAACGTCAGCACCAAGAAGTGGGGCCCGAGCCTGGGCGCAACGGTCACCGCGATGCTGCTGGCCGCCCGCACGCCCGGCACGTCGTCCATCCTCGGGCCGAGCATCGAGCCCGAGGTCACCGTATCCGCCGAACTCCTGGCTCGCTCCGGCGTCGGCATCACCTGGCAAGGCACGGACGCCCTGCACGTCACCGGCACCGACCACATCGCCGGCGGCGTCTTCCCGGTCCCGTCCGACCGGCTGGAGGCCGCCACACTGGCGCTCGCCGCCGCGATCACCGGCGGCACCGTCCACCTCGACGCCTTCCCGCCCTGCGGCTTCCCGCCAGGCCTGGTCTCGGTCTTCGCCGACACCGGGATCCTCCTGACCGCCGAGCGCGGCGGAACGACGGTCACCGTACCGGCCGGACTGCATGCGACGGAGACGGCCACCGGCCCCCACCCGGGTTACCCGACCGACGTCCAGCCCCAGCTGACCGCGGTCCTCACCCAGGCCGCCGGAACGTCCCGGATCGAGGAGCGGATCTACAGCCGGCGCGACACCCACCTCGCCGCGCTGCGCAAGTTCGGCGCGGTCGTCAACGCGGAGGGCCAGCTGATCACCGTCGAGGGGCCCTCCGGGCTCGCCGCCGCTGACGTGGCGGGCGAGGACATCCGGGCCGCGACCGCGCTCGTGCTCGCCGCGCTGGCGGCCGAGGGCACCTCTACGATCCGGGGCATGTACCACCTCCGGCGCGGCTACGGCGACCTGCTGCCCAAACTCGCCGCGCTCGGTGCCAGCCTGACGATCGACCGGGAGATGCCGTGACCAGCACCAAGCCGTTGAGCCCCGACACCGTCGCCGAGCTGCAGCAGTGCCTCGACCTGCTGGTCGACGACGGCGCCCTGCCCGGCGGCGTCCTCGCCCACGGCGCCCGGAACGGCCGGCCCGCGTTCGTCTCCTCCGGCGTCATCGCGCCCGAGTGTGGGAACGCCGGGCCCGGCCCGGACACGCTCTACGACGCCGCGTCGCTGACCAAGGTGCTGGCCACCTGGCCGCTGATCGGACTCACCGACGGCATCACAGCCGAGACACCGGTGCGGCACCTGCTGCCCGACCTGCCGGACCAGGTGCCCGGCGCGAACGTCACGGTCGGGCAGATCCTCGCGCACACCTCCGGCCTGCAGCCTGAGACCCGCCTCGACCAGTACCGGGGCCGCACCGAACCCCTCGCGGAGCTGATCTGCGGCGAACCGCTGATCGCCGAACCCGGCATCGGCCACCGGTACATCAACCGCGGGTTCATCCTCCTCGGCCTCGCGCTCGCCCACCTCCACGGCCGCTGCCTGGACGAGCTCGCCGCCGACCTCTGGCAGTCCCTCGGCATGCCCCACACCGCCTACGGACCCGTCAGCCGCTCCGCCGACGTCGCCCCGACCGAGCAGCGCCTCCCCGGCGGCCCGCGGCTGTGGGGCATCCCGCACGACGACAACGCCACCCTGCTCGGCGGCGTCGCCGGCCACGCCGGCGTCTTCACCACCCCGGCCGACCTGGCCACCTTCGCCGACCGGCTCCTCACCGCGTACACCTCCAGCCACGGACTGGGTGCCTGGCTCCGCACCAGCATGGAACCGAAGGCCGAGATCGAGCCCGGGCTCCACCGCGGCCTGGCCTGGATCCTCGCCGACGACGGCCGGGTCGCCTACCACCACGGCTTCACCGGCACCAGCCTCTACCTCGCCCCGGACACCGGCCGCTACCTGGCCATCTGCACCAACGCCGTCTACCACCACCAGAACAACCGCACCCGGCTCGCCCCGCTCCGCAACCTCGCGCTCAAGGCCGTCGCCGCCGACTGAGAGGACCCTGCCGTGCCCCAGGCCACGCTCGCGTCGCTGACCACCCTCCGGCTCGGCGGGCCCGCCGGCGCCGTGCTCAACCTGTCCGACCCCGCGGACTGGCTCGACGCCGCCCGTGCGATCAGCGCCCAGGAGCAGAACGGTCCCGTCGTCCTGGGGCACGGCAGCAACGTGATCGCGGCGGATGCCGGCCACCCCGGCACCGTCGTGGTCATGAACACCCGCGGCATCACCGCCAAGAAGCTCGACGACACCACGGTGGCCGTCACCGTCCAGGCCGGCCAGCCGCTCACCGACCTCGTCCAATGGGCCGCTGCCGAACGGCTTGCCGGCATCGAGTGCCTGGCCGGGATCCCGGGCACCGTCGGCGCCGCGCCGGTCCAGAACGCCGGCGCATACGGCCAGCAGATCGCCGACTCCCTCCACAGCGTCACGGTCTGGGACTGGGGCATGGGCTGCCTGCGGACCTTCCCGGCCCAGTCCTGCCGCCTGCGCTACCGCAGCAGCCGCTTCAAGCGAACCCCCGGCCGCTGGACCATCCTCGCCGCCTCGCTCCACCTGACCCACACGCCGGCGGCCCCGATCACCTACCAGCCGCTCGCGGACGAGCTCGGCGTGCCCGTCGGCGCGCGCCCGACCGTTCCGGAGGTCACCGCGGCCGTACTCGCCAACCGCCGTCGGCGCGGCCTCTTCCTCGACCCGAGCGACCAGGACTCCCGGCAGGTCGGATCCGTCTTCCTCAACCCTCGAATCACCACCGCCCAGGCCACGCGCTGGTCCGACCGCGGCTGCCCGGTCCACCAGGACAGCGATGGCGGCCTCCGAGCCAGCGCCGGGTGGCTCCTGGAGCATGTCGGCTGCCGGCCCGGCCAAGCCGTCGCCGACGGCGTGCGCTGCTCGGAACGCCGGACTCTCACGGTCACCGCTCAAGGAGAGGCCACAGCGGCAGCGTTCGTCCGGGCGCTCGCTGACCTCACCGCCCAGGTCGCAGCTGCAACCGGAATCATCCTCCAGCCCGAGCCGACGCGCGTCGGCCAGTGGGTCACCGGCCCCTGATCTCCCGCTGGCCTCAGCTACTTGCCACCTCCGCCACACGCCGGTCGATCAAGGTGGCTGGGCTGGCCGAGCGCACATTGCCGAACAGCTCTTGGCCCGCGAAATGAGGCAGTGCGATCCTCCACCGAGGGCTGGAATCTGATCAGCAGGCTTACCGTCAGCTACATCGTCCGAGTGTCCCGGTTGACCGAGGTCGCAGGCCGGATTGCTGCCCATCGGGGTGAAGGATCGACGAACAGGCTTTAGGCCTACAGCCTTTCGCTGACCTTCTTCACGACTGAGGAGTTGTCCCCCGGCTACGGGAAGTCCGCAGGGCGCTCACCCCGTGGCCGTGGAGGCGGGGTGAGCGCCGTGGCGAGTCCGGACGTCGCCGTTCGTCAGACCAGCGTGACCGGAAGGTCGTCGTGTGCGGGCCGTTCGCCCTTGGGTACGGCCAGCAGGGTGATCAGCACGCCGAGCACGGCGAAGCCCGCCCCGACGGCGAACGCGAGCCGGAAGCCCTCCGTCATCGCGTCGGCCATGGCCGGGCCACCGGCCTGCTTGCCCTCAAGGAGTTCCCTGATCCGGGCGTTGGCCACCGAGGAGAGCACGGCGAGCCCGAGCGCGCCGCCGATCTGCTGGGTGGTGTTGATGAGGCCGGAGGCGAGGCCCGACTCCTGCGGTGTCACACCGGAGACGGCGACGATGGTCACGGGCACGAACGAGAACCCGAGTCCGAGTGCCGCGACCACCGAGGGCAGGAGCACGTCCCCGGCGAACGTGCCGTCGGCGGGGATGCGGGTGAACAGCAGGAGTCCCACCGCGGTGAGCGCCAACCCGCAGGCGAGGACGGGCCTGGGCCCGACCTTGGTCACCAGCTGCGAGGCCGCGCCGGCGGCGACGATGCTCGCCACCGAGAAGGGCAGGTAGGACAGTCCGGCCTCCAGTGCGGAGAAGCCGAGCACCTGCTGGAGGTAGAGGGAGATGAAGAAGAACATCGACAGCAGCGCGGCGCCCACCAGCAGGGACACCGCGTTGGCGCTGGAGAGGTTGCGGTTGCGGAAGATCCGCAACGGCATCACCGGGTGCTTGACGAGGCGCAGTTCGACCAGGGCGAAGACCAGCAGCAGGACGGCCGCGAGGCCCAGCAGCCCGATGGTCCTGGCCGAGCCCCAACCCGCCCGCTCGGCGTCCACGAGCGCGTAGACCAGCACGCTGAGACCGCCGGTGACCAGTGCGGCACCGGCGAAGTCGATGCCGGTGCGTTCGTGGCCGCGGCTCTCCCGGACGAACCTCGGTGTGAGGACGGCGGCGACGACGCAGATCGGCACGTTGACGAACATCACCCACTCCCAGCCCGCCCACTGGGTGAGCACACCGCCGAGCAGCACGCCGATGGCGCCGCCCGCTCCGGCGAGCGCGCCCCAGATGCCGAGGGCCTTGTTGCGTTCGGCGCCTTCGGTGAAGGTCGTGGTGACGATGGACAGGGCGGCCGGCGCGATGATCGCGGCGCCGAGGCCCTGCCCGACCCGCGCGGCGATCAGCAGGCCCGCGCTCGGGGCGAGACCGCCGAGCAGTGACGTGGCGGCGAACAGGCCGAGCCCGGTCATGAACACCCGCCGCCGTCCGAGCAGATCGGCGGTCCGGCCGCCGAGCAGCAGGAAGCCGCCGAAGGCGAGTGCGTAGGCGTTGACGATCCACTGGACGTCGGAGTCGGCGAAGTGCAGGTCCCGCTGGATCGAGGGCAGCGCGACGTTCACGATCGAGGCGTCGAGCACCACCGTCAACTGGGCGACGGCCAGGACGACGAGCGCCTTCCAGCGGAGCGGATCCGGGGAGGGGGTCGAGGTCGAGGTCGAGGTCGATAAGGAGGAAGTGGGAGGCACGGCCATGGGAGGGATACGCTCCTGTGGGTTAAAGTGGTAACCGGAATCGGACTCACGGTTCCGGATGGCGACGATACGGAGGCGCGGTTCCCCTTGTCAAACACCCCTTCCCCTCCCCCTTCCCGCTCCAGCACACCCACCGGCGGCAAGCTGCGCTCCGACGCCGCCCGCAACCGGCTCAAGGTGCTCGACGCCGCCCGAGCCGCCTTCTCCGAGTCCGGCCGAGACGCCCAGATGGGCGACATCGCCCGCAGGGCCGGGGTGGGCGTCGGGACGGTGTACCGCCACTTCCCCACCAAGGAATCGCTGGCTGAAGCGATCGTGGAACACCGGTTCCAGCAGACCCTGGACTTCCTCAGGAACGAGGTGCTCCCCGACCCCGACCCCTGGCACGGCCTCGCCCGCTCCCTGGAGTTCTGCGGAATCATGCAGGAACAGGACCGGGGCTACGCGGAGACGGTCACCGCGATGGTCGGCGGCAGCACGTTCGACGCGGCGGCGATCGCCGAACTCAACGAGCTCACCGACAAGGTGCTCAAACGCGCCCAGGCCGAGGGCTCGGTGCGAGAGGACCTGACCGTCTCGGACGTGTCACCGCTCTACATCGGCCTCTGCCACGTCGTACAGGCCGGGGTCACCGACTGGCGCCGCTACCTCGGCATCATCCTCGACGGGCTGCGCCCGCGGCGGTGCGCGGACTGCTCCCGCGACTGACACCGCCCATCGCCCGCCGCCGGGGGGCGAATCAGGAAATCCGCCGGCAAACCCCCCACCTCCCCAACTCCCTCGGCAAGAACTCCCCCCAAAGGTGAACCCGATGGAGACCCGGCCGCGTGTCTACGTCTGTAGGGCGACTGCAGAGTGGCCTTACATTCGCTCAGCCACCTGGTAACGAAAGGGAGACCCAAAGATGAAGATCCTGTTCGCCATCCGTGACGCGTCCTTCGCCAAGAAGAGCCTGAAGGCCAGCGCTTGGTACATCTGGTACTAAGCCGGCTGATCGGTACCTCCGGTACCTGAACAGCTGATCCGCCCCCGCCCCTGCCCCCCCTCGCGGCCTCCGCCGGGAGATCGGGCCCGGGGCGGGGGCGGAGACCGGTCCCGGCAAAGTCTCGGAGACATCACATGGCCCTCTCCCCCGCCTCCGCCCGTTCGCGAACCACCGTGCTCTCGCCCCGACTTGAGGCCCTGCTCAGGGACCATCTGGGCAAGGACGCCGTCCGGCTCGAACCCGACACGATCGGGGTCGCCGGGCCCGAGCTCACCGACCGGATCCTCGCCGCCCGGCGCGCCACCGAGATCGAACGGCCCACCTTCAAACCGCTGCACGGACGTTCGATCACCCGCACCGAGGCATCCTCGGTGACGCGGACGATCGGCAGCGACGTGCGCGAGGCACTGAAGGCTCCGCTGCCGCCGAACATCGACCTGTCCGGTCCGTGGCCGCTCACCGGACACCTCTTCCTGCGCGACCTCATCCTCGGCCGGGACCCGCGCCGACTGCGGATCCTGATGAGCCGCAACCTCGAACTGACGCCCCTGCTCACCTGGTTGGTGATCTCGGCCGGCGCCGCACTGCCCGGCAGGCCCAAGCCCGGCGACGACCTCACCGAACTCGGCAAGCTCACCGCGAAGGCGACCAACTACCAGGACCGCCGGTACGCGCTCGGCATGTACCGCCGAGCCGCCGCACCGGTCTGCTTCACCATCTCCACCCTGGTCGCGAACGCGCTCTGGCTCGGCGCGCCGTTCGACGACAGCACGCCGAACCGGAACATCATCTTCGAGTCGCTGCGCCTGCTGCCGCCGTCCTGGAACATCCTGCGCCGCGCCTCGCCCGAGTACCCCGCGATCGACCCGCGGATCGGCGCCGACGACGACGTCCTCGTCCTGCCGCTGCTCTCGCACCGCGACCCGGCCCTGTGGGAGGACCCGCACGAGTTCCGCCCGGAACGCTGGGACCACCTCGACCCGGACAACACTCCCGGCTACCTGCCGTTCGGGCACACCTCCGAACGCTGCTGGGGCCGGCACATGGTGATGCCGCTCGCCGAGCTGCTGCTGGACCAGATCCGTACGGCCGGCCTGGTCGTCGACCCCGAGCAGCGGACCGCCAAGGTGCCACTGCTCGGCCTGCTCGGCGTCAGCGAGATCCGCGTCCTGAAGCCACGGGATGCACACTGATCACATGCACGCCGATCACATACGTACCGAACACAGCGCCACCGAACACAGCGATACCGAACACAACGCCACCGAACCGGAGCTCGCCGACGGCCAGTTCTACGCCGACCCGCACGCCGCGTACCGCCGCTGGCGCACCGAGGGCGGCGCCCGCAAGGTCCGGTTCGGCGGCGCGGCCGGACTCGAAGGCTGGGTCGTCACCGGCCACGCCGAGTGCCGGGCCGCCCTCGCCGACCCCCGGCTGAGCAAGAAGGCCGTCACCGAGGCGTTCGCCCGACACGTCGGGAACTCCGAAGGCGGCCCGGGCCGCGACCTGATGTCGCACATGCTCAACTCCGACCCCCCGGAGCACACCCGGCTGCGCAAGCTGGTCCAACAGGCCTACACCGCACGGCAGGTGGCGACTCTACGCCCGATGGTCGAGCGCCACGTCGGCGCGCTGCTGGACCAACTCGACGGGCCCAACCCGGTCGAGCTGATCAGTGAGTTCGCGCTGCCGCTGCCACTCGCGGTCGTCTTCGAGCTGTTCGGCGCGCCGCAGGCCGAACGGGAGAACCTCCAAGTCCGCGGCAACGCCGTCGATGCCGACCCGGAGGACGACGGCGAGGCGGACGGCGGAGCAGACGGCGGAGCAGACGGCGAAGTCTCGGTGGAGACCGCCGAAGGCATGGCGGACTACCTGCGCGCCCTGGTCGACCACAAGCGCACCCACCCGGGCGACGACCTGATCTCCGAACTCCTCGCCGCCCAGGCGGACGGCGACCGGCTGACCGAGGCCGAGATCACCTCGATGGCGTTCCTGCTCGCGATCGCCGGCCACCAGAGCACCGTCAACCTGATCACCAACGGCATCCACGCGCTGCTCAGCCACCCCGAGCAACTCGCGGCGCTGCGCGCGGATCCGGCACTGCTTCCCGGCACGATAGATGAAGTCCTGCGCTACGAGAGCCCGTTCAGCATCGCCTCGCTGCGCCGCACGACCGAGCCGGTGACCATCGCGGGCACCACGATCCCGGCCGGCGAGTTCGTCCAGATCGCCCTGCTCGCCGCCAACCGCGACCCGGCCGTCTTCACCGACCCCGACCGCTTCGACATCACCCGCCCGGACGCCACCCGACACCTCGCATTCGGCCACGGCATCCACCACTGCCTCGGCGCACAACTGGGCCGCCTCCAGGCCGAGGTCGCATTCACCGAACTGCTGCGCCGCTTCCCCGCCCTACGCCTGGCCGAACCGGCCGAACCCGCGCAGTGGCAGGAGAACCCGAGGCACCGCGGGCTGCTCAACCTGCGAGTGCTGCTGCACTGACGCCGCCAGGCCCCCACCCACCCAAAGCCGGTGGGGGCCGAGCACATCACCTGCTCGGTCCGGACCCGCCCATCCGACGCACCACGTCGAGGACCAAATCCCGCGAACACCTGGGCCAGCCGGACAGCTGAAGCTGCACACAGCAGAACGGTCTCCACCACGGTAAGCGGCAACTCCCCCTGATAACCGTGCTCCCACGCGCCGACTTCCAGGACTCACTGCGGCTCTGAAGCTCTACGACCTTCCTCATGCCCGAGGCCAACTACCCCAAGGCCGGCAACACTCCGCGGCAACCGGCGACCAGCCCCCGCCCCACCTCGCTTCGCCCGGCAGCGCCCACCGCGCACCTGTCCCACATGAACACCACCCGGCGGACAACCTCCTCAGCCGCGCATCCCGCACAACCAGCCGAACAGACGCGGCCCCTAACTGCACCGCCCACAAGACCATCCAGACGGAGCCACGTCACCGGCGGCAGTCGGCGGCCCCGGACAGTCTCGGCCACTGCCTCAGTGTCCAGCATGTACGACAGCAACAGGCTGACCCTAACCTCGGACGGGTACCACTCCCGACGGTCCTCAACCTCCACGTGCGGGTACGCTTCGAGAACTCAGGCCACGACGCCGACAACCATCCCTGGGGCAAGGAGAGATGGCAACAGCGCATCGACTGTTCGACGGGACCCCTACCAATCGAACTGAATCAACCAAGCCCCTCGGCCACTAATCACCCCAGGTCAAAAAGCGTCGGCCCCGCACCCGCGGGGATTGCTCCGAGGTCCGGGCCCGGCTTCTGGGGATCACCGAGTCGGCCCCGCACCCGCGGGGATTGCTCTCGGGCCCGGACGCGGAGGCCGGCCGGGGCATCGTCGGCCCCGCACCCGCGGGGATTGCTCTGCCCATCTCGTCCGCGTACTCGGTGGAGGTGGATCGGCCCCGCGCCCGCGGGGATTGCTCCAGCGACGACACCCTCGACGAGACCGGCGTCGGGTCGGCCCCGCACCCGCGGGGATTGCTCCACCGGCAGGAGCGTGCAGTGGCAGTTGTCGTGGTCGGCCCCGCACCCGCGGGGATTGCTCAAGTGGTACGACGCGGAGCCTTCTCCGGTTCTCATCGACCCCGCGCCCGCGGGGATTGCTCCCGGGCACCGCACCGAGACAAGGGCGGCGGGTAATCGGCCCCGCGCCCGCGGGGATTGCTCCTCGCCGAAGCTGTCTCCACCGGCGGCTCCCGGATCGGCCCCGCGCTCGCGGGGATTGCTCCCGTGCGCGCCAGGTGGTGCCGCGCTTCTCGGAATCGGCCCCGCACACGCGGGGGTTGTTCCCGCCGCTCGATGTCCTGCTCCGCCTTGTACGGGTTGGCCCCGCACACGCGGGGATTTCTCAATTCTGTGGGCGCATACCTTCGCGGCTGCCGCGTCGACCCCGCGCTCGCGGGGATCGCTCCCGCATCGAGCAGAAGGCCGCGCCGTGCAAGCTTTCGGCCCCGCACTCGCGGGGATCGCTCGAGGGACCAGCCGGCCATGCAGGCGGCGGCGGTATCGGCCCCGCGCTCGCGGGGATTGCTCCTCCGCTTCGCTGGCGCGTGGTTCGGATGCCCGGTCGGCCCCGCGCACGCGGGGATTGCTCCTCGCCTTCGTCATCGACGCCACCACCTTCGTAATCGGCCCCGCGCACGCGGGGATTGCCCCTACCTCGCGTTCTCGCTACATGAGGACGAGGAGTCGGCCCGGCGCTCGCGGGGATTGCTCCAGCGTTCCGCAGCGGTGCCAGCCGTACGCCTTGTCGGCCCCGCGCCCGCGGGGGTTGCTCGGGGCTCTTCACCAAGCAAATCGACGCCATGCTGTCGGCCCCGCGCTCGCGGGGATGGTTCAGGAGACCAGCCCGTCGCACCGGTGACCACCGGGAATTGGTCTCGTCGAGGGTGCGAGCAAGGCGGACACGAGCCTGCCAGGGCCGGTCGAAGACGGTGTCCAACCGCCTTCGACCGGCACGCGGGCCCGCGCCACTGGCAACACACCACGGTGCTGCCCGACGCCCGCCGCGACACCGTCGAGTTCGCCGAACCGTCTACCAACGCCCCGCAATCGTCACCTGCACCACCGACCGGAACGGCCTCCAGGACAGCGGACAACACCCCAGAACGCGGCACCGGGACGACGAGCGGCAAGCTGGCGGGCGGGAGGCTGCCGACGGACCTGCCGCTCGGCACCGCACCTCGACCCGAGCGAGAGCATCCAGACGCCCCGACGTCACCAGCGGCAGGAAGCGATCCCAAACGACCTCCATTACCACCACCACGGCACACAGCATCTGCGACAGCAATACGCCGCCCCCGCCCACCCAGCCGCCTCCTGGCCTCGGGCGGATACCAACGCCAGCCGCCCCCAAGCACCGCCCCGAACCTCCCCACACGAGTACGCTTCGGGAGCGCAAGACACAGCTGACAACTCCCCCACCCGCAAGAAGAAGCATGAACTCCTTCACAGACCGCCTGCCTAATCGAACTGAATCAACTGACGGCCCCTGACACGAATCACCGCAGGTCAGGAAGTGTCGGCCCCGCACGCGCGGGGATTGCTCCGGCAGGGCCGGGTGCTCCGCCAGGTCGAAGCCGTCGGCCCCGCACGCGCGGGGATTGCTCCCACCCGTGGCGGATCAGAGCCGCCGAGCACAAGTCGGCCCCGCACGCGCGGGGATTGCTCCTCGTACTTCGCCTCGACGCCCCGGTACTGCGAGTCGGCCCCGCACGCGCGGGGATTGCTCCTCCTCCACCGCGCGGAGTGCGTCCCGGGTCCAGTCGGCCCCGCACGCGCGGGGATTGCTCCTCGTCGAGGATGTCGAGCGCGTTGTGCACCTTGTCGGCCCCGCACGCGCGGGGATTGCTCCGCGAGCCAGGCGGGCGGTGTCCCGTCTGCTCTGTCGGCCCCGCACGCGCGGGGATTGCTCTCGCAGGTCGCCCCGGCAGGGTGCCCGGTCGGTATCGGCCCCGCGCTCGCGGGGGTTGCTCCCGCTGGTGGAGACCGCCGTCCAGGCCCTCGCCATCGGCCCCGCGCTCGCGGGGATTGCTCTGGGACGTCGGTCAGCCCCGATGTTGTTCGGGTATCGGCCCCGCGCTCGCGGGGATCGCTCCGCGGGCCTGGTCGACCGGGACTTGTGGGGGCGGTCGGCCCCACGCTCGCGGGGATTACTCGGGGTACGTCCCCGGGTGCGTCCTTGACGCAGTGTCGGCCCCGCGCTCGCGGGGATCGCTCCTGGCCGATGCTCTTCGGCGTCCGCAGGCGCGGGTCGGCTCCGCACACGCGTGGATTACTCCAGCACCGGCTCACCGGGGAACGGCACGGCCCAGTCGGCCCCGCGCCCGCAGGGATTGCTCCACCTTCGGCACCATCAAGGCGAAGGCCGCGGTGTCGGCCCCGCACACGCGGGGATTACTCCTCCAGACCGGAAGACGAATCCGGACGTGCTTGATCGGGCCCGCGCTCGCGGGGATTGCTCCGCCGGCACCGCCTTCCAGCAGATCGCGGGCATGTCGGCCCCGCGCTCGCGGGGATTGCTCCTTGCTGTGATCGGCCGGCGTGCACTCGGGGCGGTCGGCCCCGCGCTCGCGGGGATTGCTCCGAGCTGCGGAAGTCGACCGGCACCTTCCAGGGGTCGGCCCCGCGCTCGCGGGGATCGTTCCTTGTTCAGTGAAGCGCAGTTGAGCTCTGGAGTATCGGCCCCGCGCCCACAGGGATCGCTCCCGGGCAGCCCGGTGCAGCTTCGTCGACACTTGATCGGTCTCGCGCTCGTGGGGATCGCTCCCGGGATCCGCGCGATGGCGACGTCGATCTGCGATCAGCCACGCACACGCGGGGATTGCTCCCGCCGCTCGATGTCCTGCTCCACCTTGTACGGGTTGGCCCCGCACATGCGGGGATTGCTCCAGCACCGGCTCGCCGGGGAACAGCACGGCCCTATCGGCGCCGCGCTCGCGGGGATCGCTCTGTGGGACACTCCGGCATTTTCCTCGGCCGGGGATCGGCCCCGCGCTCGCGGGGATCGCTCCGCCCCCGCTCGGCTTCGGCCGGGCGGGGGCGCTTCGTCGTTACGGGGTGTCCTGCGTCCACCGCCACACGCTGTCCGCGTCCGGCTCGTACCAGGACCGTCCGTCGGCGTATCGGCCATGCCGCCATCGTGCGACCGGCATCGGACCATGCAGGTCAGGAACGTGGGGCGCGCCCGTACTCAGCAACCCAGCGCGAGGTGAGCACGATGTCTGCGGTCTCAACTGGGCGCCCGGTGGCCTGGTCGTAGAAGGTCCGTTCAATTGCCATCACCGGGACAGCGGGTGCAACGCCGAGGGCCTGAGCCTCAGGTCGCGTGGCAGCCCTGGCACTCACGCGCTCAACGGGCACGCCCACGTCGATGCCGATGATCGCCATGCGGTCGGCGACGCCGATACCAGCGTGTGGACCGGCCTCGGGCAGGACGATCAAGCTACCGCCAGTGGTGGCCATCGGTTCCCAGCTCTCTGCGAGCTGCACCGGGTCTCCGTCGGCCAGGTACACGTAGGTCGTGTGCATCACCGGATCGCCGGGCTGGATTTCCAGCCGGGCCGCGATGCGGGCCTCGGCGGCACGAGGCTGAGATTCGTGCCGCCAAGTACCGGCGACACCCTGTCTGGCGAGGGTGGCCTCCGTCGGGCTGCCGTCGCCGCGGGGTACGCGTTGACGGCGCACCAGGACGGTGGGCGGTTCCTGGCTGCGGACGTAGTAGCCGCGGCCATGGCGGGCGACGACCAGGCCCTCGGATTCGAGTAGCCGGTAGGCGTTCTGGCCGACGCCGTGGGAGTAGCCGAATTCCTCACGCAGTGCAGCGAGAGATGGCAACTGGGCTCCGGCTGCGAGCTGGCCGGTGAGGATCCGTTCGCGGATGTGGTCTGCGATGCGGAGGTAGGGGGATTCGGCGTCGCCTGCCATGCATGTCCTCCTACGTTCCGTGCTCGGTGGGTGACAGAGTATGCGGCCAGGCCCTACTGTATGTGTAGAGCTAATCCTTACATGTACTGGGGGATCGGTGCAGATCGGCATGTGCGCAGGAGCCGTGAAGGCTGCGCTCGGTCAGGCCACAGGCGCCCACGTACGCGTTACGCGCCCCAACGCTGGAGTAGTGCGCCTGAGCGTCCCCGCGCCTGTCGACGAATCAGTCGAACGCTGGGCTGATGTCCTGGCCATCGTGCAGTCCTGCACCTCATGGGGATCCACGGACGCAACTGGCGCGGTGGTCGTTTGGGCCGAACTGGAGGAGCCGCAATGATCTCCAGACCGGACGTCCCCTCCGGCATCGTCATCACTCTGGACACAGCCCAGGCCGGGTGCTACGTCAGCGCCGAGTGCCAACTCGACGCCCACCACGGGTGTCCCGGCGGCCTGTGGGACGAGTGCGGTGCTCGGGTGCTGGTATGCCTCTGCGGCCAGTCGGGGTGCCCCTGCGTTCGCAACCTGCCGAGCGGATCTCCCACCGGTGGCCCGAACCAGCCCCCTCGCGATCAGGTCGAAACGCCCTGATCAACCCTCCGTTTCCTCCCCGGGCCTGACGGTCGGCCCAGGAGGTTGCACCACTCGCCACACCGAGAGGAGCACTACCATGATCACTCCCGAACCCACCCCGGCACTGGCGCCGCCCCCGACCGCTCCGGACCAGTTCGTGAGCGCGGCGACGTTCGACTCCGTCATCTCCACCGTGCTCTCCAACAACGAGGGCATGGACGTCGCGATGGCCACCCGGATCACCCGGGAAGCCATCGCGTTCGTGGTCGTGGGCGCCCGCCGCCCGCACCTGGCCATGGCGCCGTCCAGGATCGTGGACGAGGGCTGGCACGCGTTCCTCGTCCACACCGAGGCGTACGCCGAGTTGTGCGAGCGCGAGGGCCGGTTCGTGCACCACAGCCCGGGATTCGACCCGGGCAACTTCGACCAGGACATCATGGAGCAGACCCAGGCTGCCATCCGGGAGGCGGGCTTCGAGGTCGACCAGGAACTGTGGCGGCCGCCGACGGACGACAGCCTGGTGACCGTAGCGGCGAGCTGTCAGCACTCGCCCAGCTGTTCAATCAGGCCGATGAAGAAACCGGAGAAGCCCTGCACCAAGCCCGCTGAATAGCGGACTCGGAACGCGTACGCTGCCGGCACACGAGTAGGAGGCATCCGATGGAGTGGATCGATCCGCGGTACGCAGACCTGGTCGCGTGCTACCGGCAGCAGGACTTCGAAGCTTTCGGGCCATTGCTCGAACGTCCCGACGGCGAGCCTGTGCCCCCGCGGCTCGGGTTCGTCATGGAGCCGCTTCGAGGCGAGTAGCAGCAGGTCAAGGCCCTGGCCGGCCCGATGGCCGGCCAGGGCTGCTCGTCGCGGACCAGGCGCCAGAGTGGCACGCCGATTGCCCGCGCGATGGCGCCGAGTTGGGCGTCGCAGGTGCGAGGCCGTTCTCGATCCGCCCGATCGTGCGCCGGTCAAGTCCGGAGCGCTCCCCAAGCCGCTCCTGCGTGGGGTCCGCCTGTCGCCTGAGCGAGAGGATCCGGGCCCCGACGCCTCGCCGGTCGCGGATCTGCTGTTCGTCGGGTTGGTACGGGGCGGTCACCCCTTGGCGCTGACCGGATCATGATCAAAAGTCTGTACCGATATGCCGCCACTTATCGATCATCCGTTCGATAGGCTTGACCCACCGCAGCCCGGAGGGACCAACTGAGAGCACACTCTGAGCGCCACCTACGCTCTATCGGCCCCGCGCCCGCGGGGATTGCTCCGAGGCCCACTATGCGGTCTGCGCTCTTCTCGGATCGGCCCCGCGCTCGCGGGGATTGATCCGGTCTGCGGGATCGGGCGGGTACGCTCAGCGCATCGGCCCCGCACACGCGGGGATTGCTCCGACCTGACCCGGCCCCAGCTGCTCGCAGTCTCATCGGCCCAGCGCTCGCAGGGATTGTTCCGCACATTGCCATCGCCGAACTCACGCTGTTGGCAACACAGTTGCGGGGACTGTTCCGCGGCAGATCCCCAACCCGCCCGGCGGACTTACCCCACAGTGCACCCAGCTCCTGATTTCGGGCAGGTACCGATGCCAGCGGTCCTCAATTATCGTCTCAATCTCCACGTGCGGGTACGCTTCGGGGAGTCAGGCCTCGACACTGACAACCAGCCCTGAGGCAAGAAGAGATGACAACACATCGACTGTTCGACGGGACCTCTACCAATCGAACTGAATCAATCAAGCCCCTCAGTCGCTAATCACCGCAGGTCAGAAAGTATCGGCCCCGCGCTCGCGGGGATCGCTCCTCGCCGCCCACATGATCGCCGCGCTGCCCGACATCGGCCCCGCGCTCGCGGGGATCGCTCCATGGTGGTGAACTCCTCTGGTGTGGTCAGTAGATCGGCCCCGCGCTCGCGGGGATCGCTCAGACAGGGGGTGCGGCCACCGATGAGCTCCTTCATCGGCCCCGCGCTCGCGGGGATCGCTCGATGGCCGGGGACTTCGAGGCCTCCATGGTCAAATCGGCCCCGCGCTCGCGGGGATCGCTCCTCCGTCGTGCCGTCCGTCACCGCGGTGGTGACATCGGCCCCGCGCTCGCGGGGATCGCTCCACCTACGTTGTCGACCGGCCCGGTTTGGACACATCGGCCCCGCGCTCGCGGGGATCGCTCCTGTTCCGGGTCGCGGCCGGCAAGCGCGGCTCGATCGGCCCCGCGCTCGCGGGGATCGCTCCTCCATGCCGCGGTGGAAGAAGTCGAAGTACTCATCGGCCCCGCGCTCGCGGGGATCGCTCCTCCGGGTGCCGGGTGCGGCGCCACGTGGACAGATCGGCCCCGCGCTCGCGGGGATCGCTCCGTCATGTCGGCGGCCTGCTCCGGCCCGGGTGCATCGGCCCCGCGCTCGCGGGGATCGCTCCGCCCCCGACCTGGCCTTCCACGCCCGCCGGTTATCGGCCCTGCGCTCGCGGGGATCGCTCTCTACCCTCGCGCGCTGGATGGATGAGCGGCTCATCGGCCCCGCGCTCGCGGGGATCGCTCCCCGCAGACCCTGTGGCAGCACGAGCAGGGTGAATCGGCCCCGCGCTCGCGGGGATCGCTCCTTGAGGCTGTCCTCGGTGGTGTGGCCGACGCTATCGGCCCCGCGCTCGCGGGGATCGCTCCAGCTGGCACCGCCGGGACTCCTTCGACCGGCGATCGGCCCCGCGCTCGCGGGGATTACTCGGCCGCAGGCACCGTGGAGCGGACGATATCGGGGTCGGCCCAGCGCTCTCGGGGATTGCTCCTGTCCGTGCTTCGAGAAGTACCTCGCCGCCATATCGGCCCCGCACACGCGGGGATGGTTCAGGGGACCAGCCCGTCGCACCGGTGACCACCGGGAGTTGGTCTCGTCGAGGGTGCGAGCAAGGCGGACACGAGCCTGCCAGGGCCGGTCGAAGACGGTGTCCAACCGCCTTCGACCGGCACGCGGGCCCGCGCCGCTGGCAACACACCACGGTGCTGCCCGACGCCCGCCGCGACGCCTTCGAGTTCGCCGGCACCGTCTGCCAACGCCCCCGCAATCGTCACTTGCACCACCGACCGGAACGGCCTCCAGGACAGCGGACAACACCCCAGAACGCGGCACCGGGACGACGAGCGGGACGCTGGCGAGCAGGAGGCTGCCGGCGGACCTGCCTCTCGGCACCGCACCTCGGCCCGCGCGCGAGCATCCAGACGCCCCGACGTCACCAGCGGCAGGAAGCGATCCCAAACAACCTCCATCACCACCACCACGGCACACAGCATTTGCGACAGCAGCACGTCGCCCCCGCCCACCCAGCCGCCTCCTGACCTCGGGCGGATACCAACGCCAACCGCCCCCAAGCACCGCCCCGAACCTCCCCACACGAGTACGCTTCAGGAGCGCAAGACACAGCTGACAACTCCCCCACCCGCAAGAAGAAGCATGAACTCCTTCACAGACCGCCTGCCCAATCGAACTGAATCAACTGACGGCCCCTGACACGAATCACCACAGGTCAGGAAGTGTCGGCCCCGCACGCGCGGGGATTGCTCTTTGGGCGCACTATGGCTAAGACGGTTGGCCCAGTCGGCCCCGCACGCGCGGGGATTGCTCCCACCCGTCACCTGCCCGCCACCGCACCGCCTCGTCGGCCCCGCACGCGCGGGGATTGCTCCGGCAGCTGGCTGGCGGGGGTGCACGACAAGTAATCGGCCCCGCACACGCGGGGATTGCTCCCCGGGCAAGCGGCCCGTCCCCGAGGGCGTCAAGTCGGCCCCGCACACGCGGGAATTGCTCCCGCGCACCCGCCGGACCCTCCGGGAGAGTGGGGTCGGCCCCGCACACGCGGGGATTGCTCTGTCTCGGTCTTCGGTGGCCCGGGACGCGCCGCATCGGCCCCGCGCCCGCGGGAATTGCTCCTTGGCCTCCCGGCTGGCGATCCCGGCGGCCCAGTCGGCCCCGCGCCCGCGGGGGCGCTGCCGTACCGATCCGAGTAGGGGTTCGGCGTGACGACGCCGGACGCCGCTGCGCCCCACCCCGAAGACTCGGGGTGGGGCGCAGCGGCGTGTTCAGCGCATCAGTTCATCTGCGGTGGCGGGCAGTCGTATGGACTGACCGTTCGTCACCATTTGCTGGAGGAGGGCGAACCCCTCCTGCTTCGAGACGATGAATCCGACGCAGGCCACCGCCATCACGTCTTTGGTGCACATCGTCGGGATGCCTCTGTGTCGCGCGAGGTCCAGCGACGCCTTGTCGTCGCTGATCCACGTGGCCTCTTTGAACTCCACCCGGGTGCTGATGACGTGCAGGGTCTCGGACTCCCCGAGATGCTTGAGCGGATCCGACGGGCTGCCGAAGAACACGCCCTGTCGAATCCGCTCCACGGCCTCGGGGTCGTCGACTTCGATCGGCTCCCCCAGCCAGCGGGAGACGTCGGGTAGGTCCAGGGCCGGCAGATATCGCGATGATCGCTTGGCTTCGTACGCCACTGCTTCCGTCCATCGACCCCGGCCGCTCAGTACGTTTTCCAGGATGTCGAGCCTGGAGACGGACGCGAAGTTGCACAGGACCGTGTTGTCGGGAAAGCAGCTGATCATGGGCTGAACGCGAGCTCCGTTCCGGGATCGGACGGTGCCGCCTGCTGCTGCTCGGGCTCGAACTGGGCGGGCTCCAGGAGGTCCAGGAGCACGTCCGGGTCGAGGTCCAGGAGGGCTGCCAGCGGCCGGACTGTCGTATCACCCGAAGCATAAGCCTTGATTGCCAGCTCTGTTAGTCGTCGAGGATGCCAACCCCGTTGGCTGCGCTCGGTGTTGACCATGTGCTGCTCCAAGGCCCCCGCGGCACCGGCAATCCTGGCGCCGTCGGCTGTCAACATCGCGCCCCACTGCCGACGCTGATCGGCGGTCAGGACTCCCAGCACCTTCAGCCGGGTTGCCATCGCGCTCGGCGAAACGCGGTACTTCCAGGCCAGATCCGCCACCAGGTCACCGCCGGCCGTTCGGTCCCGGGCGTCGGCCAGAACGGTGGTGCGCGGCATCAGGAACTCCGCGGCGAATGCGTTCGCCTGCACTTCCATCGCGGTGGTCGACCGGCCCGGTTGCACCTTCTCGACGACCGCCTCGTCATGCGCGTCGCCGGCGAGGATGTGGCCGAGTTCGTGGGCAAGAGTGAACCGTTGACGAGTCCACACATTGGTTTTGGCAACGAGGATGAGGTCGAAGCTTTCGGTCGACCAGGACAGGCCGTCCAGCTTGTCGGGAAGATCGACGCCCGCGATCTCCACGCCGAAGGCCTGCTCGAAGCTTGAAGCGAGGTTCTGGGTCGAGAGGGTCCAGGGGTCAACTCCCACTGCCGCCAAGGCGGCCTGGGCGAGCTGTGTGCCGTCGGTTCCCTCTGGGCGGTTGTGGGCGCGCCTCGGCAGGTCGCTCCCGATCCGCGCCAAGGCGTCGATCACCTGCTCGTACCGGCCCAGGAGTCTGCGCACTTCGTCGGTGGTGTGCTCACAGGCGCCCGTCTTCCGCGCGGCGGCGCCGAGCGCCGAGCGCGGCTCGACGCCGCGCAGCAGCCAGTCAACGGTTCTGCCGCCGAAATCGGCGATCAGCGCTAGTTCGAGGGAGGTGAAGCGGCGTTTCCCGCCAAGCGACTTCGACAGCTTGTCTGGGGAGATTCCAATGCGCTCCGCCATGACGGCCTGGGTCTCACCCGTTGAGCCGATGACCTGACGCACGCGTTCAATCAGTCCGGCATCCATGCTGTGACCGTACAGTCGCGTTGCGATTCTCGCAATCGACATGACCAGGTTGTGACCTGGGGTTCACCCGCCCGAGTGAGTGCGCGGCGCGCACTGGCGGCGAAGCCACGACAGGTGCTCTGACCTGCGGAAATGCAATCGCGGCCACACGGTGATTGGGCGCTGCCGGGCGCAGTGGCGAGCCAGGCCCACAATGACCGCTGCAATCATTGGTACAGACCACGCCACACGTCATTGCTTCGGGAACGTGCCGGCTTGTCGAGCCGATGGCCGCGTCCGCGTCCGCGTCCGCCTAAGGCCTCCCCGCGTAGGCCAGGACAGGGCTGTGCCCCACTGGGGAGGGCCAGTGGGACGCAGCCACTCAAGCGGTCAGGAGAGGCTGGTGATCTGCAGAACTGTGACGCGGCTCGCCTCCTCGTTCGGCAGCAGTCGTCCCCACGCCCACGGGAATCGCTCTCCGCTAGCATCAGTGCCAAGTCAGTTGCACGGGTCGGCCCCACCCTCGCGGGGATTGCTCCACCTTCGGCACCATCAAGGCGAAGGCCGCGGTGTCGGCCTCGCACACGCGGGGGTTGCTCCCCGAACAAGGCCAAGGGGACGGCTTGGGCGAGCTCGGCCCCGCGCTCGCGGGGATGGTTCAGGAGACCAGCCCATCACACCGGTGATCACCGAGAGCTGGTCTCGTCGAGGGGAAGAGGCATGAACTCCTTCACACGCCGCCTGCCTAATCGAACTAAATCAACTGCCGGTCCCTGACACGAATCACCGCAGGTCACGAAGTGTCGGCCCCGCGCTCGCGGGGATTGCTCGGCGGCGGCCGTCCGCCACCAGTTGCACGAGCAGTCGGCCCCGCGCTCGCGGGGATTGCTCCGCGGCCGGCACGTTCTGCTCGGCGGTGGCGGTGTCGGCCCCGCGCTCGCGGGGATTGCTCCTCGCTGTGGGCAGAGTCGTCCCCGGCCCGGCAGTCGGCCCCGCGCTCGCGGGGATTGCTCCGACGCCCTCTCCGACGTCCGCCACGCCATCACGTCGGCCCCGCGCTCGCGGGGATTGCTCCTGCGGCGGCGACGGTGAGCGCGCGGGCGCGGAGTCGGCCCCGCGCTCGCGGGGATTGCTCCTCGTCCGCGCCGGCGGGCCGTCCTACCTGCACGTCGGCCCCGCGCTCGCGGGGATTGCTCCTACTGGCTCCGGCTTGCGCTCGAACGGGTCGAGTCGGCCCCGCGCTCGCGGGGATTGCTCGGTGTCGGCGGGCGGCGGACGGACGGAGCCATTGTCGGCCCCGCGCTCGCGGGGATTGCTCCACGATCGGTACCCGCCTCGGCGCGCTGGAGCAGTCGGCCCCGCGCTCGCGGGGATCGCTCCATCGCGGCCAGCCTCGCCGTCCTCGGTGACCTATCGGCCCCGCGCTCGCGGGGATCGTTCCTTGTTCAGTGAAGCGCAGTTGAGCTCTGGAGCATCGGCCCCGCGCCCACAGGGATCGCTCCCGGGCAGCCCGGTGCAGCTTCGTCGACACTTGATCGGTCTCGCGCTCGTGGGGATCGCTCCCGGGATCCGCGCGATGGCGACGTCGATCTGCGATCGGCCCCGCACACGCGGGGATTGCTCCCGCCGCTCGATGTCCTGCTCCACCTTGTACGGGTTGGCCCCGCACATGCGGGGATTGCTCCAGCACCGGCTCGCCGGGGAACAGCACGGCCCAGTCGGCCCCGCGCTCGCGGGGATCGCTCTCAGGCTTCCGCGTTCCGGCCGCGCTCGCTGCCATCGGCCCCGCACCCACAGGGATCGCTCCCGGGCAGCCCGGTGCAGCTCCGTCGACACTTGATCGGTCTCGCGCTCGTGGGGATCGCTCCCGTGGCCACCTCGACGTCGATCCCGGTCTCCTATCGGCCCCGCGCTCGCGGGGATTGCTCCTCCGCCGGCCGGTATCGGGCTTTGCGCTCCTTATCGGCCCCGCGCTCGCGGGGATCGCTCCGGCCGGCGCCGCGTCGTCCACTACCGCCTCCAATCGGCCCCGCGCTCGCGGGGATCGCTCCTGCAGGAACGGCGCGAGGTCGGCGATCGGATCATCGGCCCCGCATACGCGGGGATTGCTCCGGGACCATCTACAGCCGCTGGTACCAGCTCAGGTCGGCCCCGCGCTCGCAGGGATTGCTCCGGCGGCAACCAGATCCAGCACGCGAAGCTGAAATCGGCCCCGCGCTCGCGGGGATAGTTCCGGGCCCGACCCGGACTGCACGAGCGAGAATGAATCGGCCTCGCGCTCGCGGGGATTGCTCCAGCACCGGCTCACCGGGGAACAGTGCGGCCCAGTCGGCCCCGCGCTCGCGGGGATTGCTCTCCGCTGGTGCTACCGCGCGTTTAGTCCTGCTGGGGTGATTCGGCGCGATTTGGCGTGCTGGGGTCGCCAGCCGGGGACCGGATGATGGTCGCGGTACCAGCGTTGAGGTCGATTCCGGTCCTGGGGGGTGCGCCATCGTTCTCGTCATCACGGAGGACCAGCTCGATCCGGCGCTGCTCCAGTTGCACCCGCTTGCTGGCGTAGAGGAGAGCGTGAAGCTCCTCCGTCGCGGTGGCTCCGACCCCGCGTTCGCTCAGGTCGTCGCGCCGCTGCAGACGTTGAAGCACCCATGCGGGCCGCTGGGCTCGCAGCACAAACTGTCTCGCGGCGGCCAGAAGGAAGAACGCCGCGACCAGGGCAACGGGAAACAGCAGGCTTCCCATGACGCTCACCATGCTCAGCATGCCCGGGTAACGTCCGCTCCGCCGACGGCAGTTCCGTCAACGGGCGTTGGTTCAGGCGGCTTTGAGGGGGCTTCCGTCGTAGGTCCAGCGGAAGGGGCGGGCTTCTGTCAGCCCCGCGCTCGCGGGGATTGCTCCCGGGCCGGCGAAATGCTCCTGCATGACACCCGGTCGGCCCCGCACACGCGGGGGTTACTCTCCGAACAAGGCCAAGGGGACGGCTTGGGAGAGCTCGGCCCCGCACTCGCGGGGATCGCTCCGTTGTCCGCGCCGACATGACCATCCTGGAGGAGCCGACCCCGCGCAAGCGGGGATTGCTCCACCTCTTGCATCTTTGACGCCCCGCCCAGACAATCGGCCCCGCGCTCGCGGGGATTACTCTGCGGCTGTCAGGTCGTCCGGGTTGAGCAGTTGGCTGGCCCCGCGCTCGCGGGGATTGCTCCCGGCGGAAGTCCGCTTCGTGGTCGTCAGCGTGGTCGGCCTGCACACGCGGGGATTGCTCCTGCTCGACCGGGTCGCCGGCGGTGATGGTGCGGTCGGCCCTGCGCTCGCGGGGATTACTCCAAGGGTTGCCACCGGATCCACAACCGCTTCATGTCGGCTCCGCGCTCGCGGGGATGGTTCAGGAGACCAGCCCCTCGCATCGGTGACCACCGGGAGCTGGTCTCGTCGAGGGTGCGAGCAAGGCGGACACGAGCCTGCCAGGGCTGGTCGAAGACGGTGTCCAACCGCCTTCGACCGGCACGCGGGCCCGCACCACTGGCAACACACCACGGTGCTGCCCGACGCCCGCCGCGACACCGTCGAGTTCGCCGAACCGTCTACCAACGCCCCGAAATCGACACCTGCACCACCCACCGGAACGGCCTCCACGACAGCGGACAACACCCCAGAACCCGGCACCGGGACAACGAGCGGCAAGCTGGCGAGCGAGAGGCTGCCGGCGAACCTGCCGCTCGGCACCGCACCTCGACCCTACCGAGAACCTCCGCCACCACCACGGCACACAGCATTTGCGACAGCAACACGTCGCCCCCGCCCACCCAGCCACCTCCTGACCTCGGGCGGATACCAACGCCAACTGTCCCCAAGCATCGCCCCGGACCTTCCCGCACGAGTACGCTTCGGGAGCGCAAGACACAGCTGACAACTCCCCCACGCGCACGAAGAAGCATGAACTCCTTCACAGACCGCCTGCCTAATCGAACTGAAGCAACTGACGGCCCCTGACACGAATCACCACAGGTCAGGAAGTGTCGGCCCCGCGCTCGCGGGGATTGCTCCGCGGCGGGGAGGGCCGGCGGTCGGGGGGGGTGGTCGGCCCCGCGCTCGCGGGGATTGCTCTCCGTCACCTGACACGCCCGCGCTGCGCCGCGTGTCGGCCCCGCGCTCGCGGGGATTGCTCTCCCCCACAACACGGCGCCGAGCAGAGCAACGAGTCGGCCCCGCGCTCGCGGGGATTGCTCCTGGCCGTCCTGGCGGAGGTAGTCCTCAACGCGGTCGGCCCCGCGCTCGCGGGGATTGCTCCTCCCCAGCCGGGGCCCAGAACGCGGCGGCAGCGTCGGCCCCGCGCTCGCGGGGATTGCTCTCGGCAGCGATGGGCCGGGTACCGGGGCGGGCGGTCGGCCCCGCGCTCGCGGGGATTGCTCGGGCCGCTCATGCCCATCCGCTTGGCGATGGCGGTCGGCCCCGCGCTCGCGGGGATTGCTCGCCGGCCGGGCCCTGGCGGGCAGCTTTCCCGAGGTCGGCCCCGCGCTCGCGGGGATTGCTCCCGGTCGGTGCCGTCGGGTTCGGCCAGCCAGTAGTCGGCCCCGCGCTCGCGGGGATTGCTCCACGGAAGATCGACGCGGTAGTTGTGGTGGTGGGTCGGCCCCGCGCTCGCGGGGATTGCTCTGGCCTGCCGGGCGTCGGCCGCGACCTTCCGGCGTCGGCCCCGCGCTCGCGGGGATTGCTCCAGACCCGCGTCGGCAGGAGTGCCGAAGGTGGCGTCGGCCCCGCGCTCTCGGGGATTACTCCGACGCCAAGGCCTCCGCCTACTTCCAGGGGCTACCGGCCCCGCGCTCGCGGGGTTACTCCCACAAGTACGCGCTGATGTTCAAGCTCGTCCAATCGGCCCCGCGCTCGCGGGGATCGCTCCCCGATCTTGCTGATCGTCGTCGCGCTCGCGGCATCGGCCCCGCGCTCGCGGGGATTGCTCGCTATGGTCCAGGGCGTGGCTTCCCCGACCGAGGTCGGCCCCGCGCTCGCGGGGATTGCTCCTGGTGCATGTACGACGACGTCGGACTCGCCGGATCGGCCCCGCACACTCGGGGATTACTCCATCAGTCCGTTCTCGTCAGAGACGGACCGGCGGTCGGCCCCGCGCCCGCGGGGATTACTGCTGTGACGCGCACTGTTCCGCCATCATGCGGACGTCGGCCCCGCGCTTGTGGGGATTGTTCCGGGGTGACGGCCCAGGAGGAGAATCAGGCCTTTCGGCTTCGCGCCTCCGGGTGGGGGTTGCTGACATCAGGGGGATCTTGGTCGGCTCGCTGTCTGGGCGACGGATTCCGGCTCTCCCGGTAGTTGAGAGTGATGCCGTCGTCGGTGGGGGCCAGGACTTCGTGGTGCCGCTCCTTCGTCCCATGTGCCACGTTCGCGTGGTTCTTGGTCGGCGGGAACGCCCGGTTGGCCTTGGGGCATGCCGTCGAGTCCCGCTGATCTTGGTGCTCGGTCACTTATGGGCCCGGATCCGGACCCGTGGCGTGATCTCTGGGGAGACATCCGGGTCTTCGGAAACCGTCATGGTGTCCACACGGGCTCAATCGAATGCGTGCTTCTTTCTCCTTCGGGAAGGTGTCGACCTCCAGGTCGGGGCACGACACCCCCGTTGCCAGCGTGGTCAACTGGGTTATAGGCGAGACGATTTGGGACCACCGGCCGGCAGCGGCCGGGCTGCCGGCGGGAATCCCGCCTCCGGACCCCGTGGCTCCGGAGGTGGGATTCGAGGGACCCCTCGGGCCGGCCGTGGGGGCGATCACGGCCGGGCCGAGGGGGCGGGGGGATCAGTGCGGGAGGTTCCACTTCTGGTTGTCGGCGCCGTTGCAGTCCCAGATGCCGAGCTGGTTGCCGTTGTTGGTGGCGAAGCCCAAGTCGTCCAGGCAGCGGCCGGACTGCGGGTTGAGCAGCGAGCCGTCGGGCTGGGCCTTCCACTGCTGGGCTCCGCTGCCGTTGCAGTCGTAGAGCTGGACCATGGTGTGGTTGGCGGTGTTGCCACCCTCCACGTCCATGCACTTGCCGAGGGCGCGCATCGTCCCGTCCACTCCGACGGTCCACTTCTGGGCGTTCGTGCCGTTGCAGTCATAGATCTGGACCGCGGTGCCGTTCTTGTTCTCGCCGCCCCGGACGTCGACGCACTTGCTCGCGTAGCCGCTGATCTGGCCCTGCGGCCCGGCGACCGGCGGCGGCACCGTCCCGAGGAAGACGACCTGCGGGAACATGATGGTGTCGCCGAAGTTGCACATGGCGGTGCTCATCCCGCTCCCGACGACGGCTCCGCCGATCGCCATGCGCATGTACGGGCCGGTGTTGTTGACGTAGTACTGGCACTGCGCCTGCACGCGCCAGATCTGCAGGGGGCTGATGCCCGAACAGGTTCCGATGACCTGGCCGCCGCCGGCGGCGATGGCGTTACACCCGCCGGCCAGCGCCGCACTCGAACTCGCCTGCTCTGCCTGGGCGGTGGCGGGCGCGGCCTGGCGCGCGGCGGTGGATGCGGCCTGGGCGGCGGCGGGGACGGTGAGTGCCGCGGCGGAGGCCAGCAGCGTGGTCATCATGACAACAGCGGTACGGCGCATGAGGGTTGGGCCCTTTCCGTGATGACAGGGTGATGGCACTGCTCAGATGTTGCGCAGGTTTGGTCATGAGCATTGCAGTGCCGCCTGGGGTCGTCAACGGATGTGAGCCGACAAGATGTCGCCATTCACCTCAGCTCATCCGCGACCTGCTTGTTCCTCGGGGAAAGCACCGGTGCGCGCACCGGACAGGAGTCGGATGGGATCCGAACAGGAGCTGGATCCAGCCGAATTGACGCGATCTCAGCCCAGCGCGCGGTCGAGGTTGAAGGCCGCGCTGATCAGCGAGAGGTGGGTGAAGGCCTGCGGGAAGTTGCCGAGTTGCTCGCCGGTCGGGCCGATCTCCTCGGCGAACAGCCCGAGGTGGTTGGCGTAGGTGAGCATCTTCTCGAAGGCGAGCCGGGCTTCCTCCAGGCGGCCGGCGCGGGCCAGTGCCTCGACGTACCAGAAGGAGCAGATCGAGAAGGTGCCCTCGGAGCCGCTCAGGCCGTCCGGGCTGGTGGCCGGGTTGTAGCGGTAGACCAGGGAGTCGGAGACCAGGCCCTTGGTGAGCGCGTCCAGGGTGGAGAGCCACTTGGGGTCGGTGGGCGAGATGAACTTGGCCATCGGCATCATCAGCAGCGAGGCGTCCAGCTCGCCGTCGTCCAGGGACTGGACGAACGCGCCCAGCTCGCTCGACCAGCCGCGCCGCATGATCTGGTGGTAGATCGCGTCCCGGGTCTGCCGCCAGCGGGGCAGGTCGGCCGGCAGGCCGCGGCGGTTCGCCATCCGGATCGCCCGTTCCAGCGCCACCCAGCACATCAGCCGCGAGTACACGTAGTTCCTGCGGCCGCCGCGGGTCTCCCAGATGCCCTCGTCGGGCTGGTCCCAGTTCTCGCAGAGCCAGTCCGCCACCATGCCGACGTCCTCCCAGCCGGCGCTGCTGATCGGCTGCCCCCACTTGTCGTACAGGTAGATGGAGTCGATCATGGCTCCGTAGATGTCCAGCTGGAGCTGGCCGGTGGCGGCGTTGCCGACCCGCACGGGTGCGGAGCCCAGGTGGCCCTCCAGGTGCGGCAGCGCGTACTCGGGCAGCTCGGTGCGACCGTCGATGCCGTACATGATCTGCAACGGGCCGTTCGCGGCGGTGTCGCGCATGCGCTCGAAGAGGAAGCCCATGAACGCCTCGGCCTCCGAGGTGAACCCGAGGCGCAGCATGGCGTAGACGCAGAAGGCGGCGTCGCGGACCCACATGTAGCGGTAGTCCCAGTTGCGCTCGCCGCCGACCTGCTCGGGCAGGCTGGTGGTGGGTGCGGCGACGATCGCGCCGGTCGGCGCGTAGGTGAGCAGTTTGAGCAGCAGGGCTGAGCGGTGCACCATCTCCCGCCACCGGCCCTGGTAGCGCGACCCGGCCAGCCAGTGGCGCCAGAACCGGACGGTCGCCTCGAACTGCTCCTCCGCCTCGGCGCGCGGACACGACCGGGCCGGGACGTCGTCGCCGATCTGGTCGAGGGCGAACACGACGGAGTCGCCCTCCAGGAGCTTGAAGTGCGACCACACGTCCAGGCCGTCGGTCTCCAGCGGCGCGGTGGCGGTCAGCGCGAGCGTCAGCGACGGGGAGCGGAACACCGCGACGTGGCCTTCGAGGGAGACGGTGTGCGTCTCGGCGCCGTAGCCGAAGCGCGGGGCGATCCGCGCCCGGAACGGGAGGATGCCCCGGACGCAGATGAGCCGCCGGATCAGCCGGTGCCGGGCGACCTCGGGCGACCCCTCGGCCACGGGCATGAAGTCCTGGATCTCCGCCACGCCGTCCGCGGCGAAGAAGCGCGTGATCAGCACGTTCGTGTCGGGGAAGTAGAACTGCCGGGTGCGGGTCGGGACGTCCGCGGCCAGTTCGAACGATCCGCCCCGCTCCGCGTCGAGGATGGCCCCGAACACGCTGGGCGCGTCGAAACGCGGACAGCAGTACCAGTCGATGGTGCCGTTCGTGCCGACCAGGGCGGTCGTCCGGAGGTCGCCGATCAGGCCGTGCTCGGAGATCGGCAGGTACCGGCCGTTGTCCGCCTGCTCGAACCCCGTCGTGTCGAACGCCATGCCGACCTCCCCGCCGCTGTGGCGCGGGCTTGGAGACGAAGCCTTCCCAGCCATGGTAGATCGCCGTCGGCGCGGGGGCCGGGCCGAGCACCGGCCGGGCCTCCCGGGCCCCGGGCGGGGGGGGGCCCGGCCGGTGAAGCTTCCGCCGTGGGCGTGGCCCCTCCCGTCCCAGCCGGACGCGAGGGGCCACGCCCCGTGGTCAGCGGGTGACGCTCCAGACCAGGCTGCGGGTCAGCGCCGGGGTCAGGGCCGGGTCGATGACGGACGAGGTGGGGTCGTTCGCGACGGCCTTGAGCTCGTGGGCGGCGGGCTTGGGGCCGGTGGGGCCGAGGTCGGAGACGGCGATCGCCTTGCGGTCGCGCAGGGCCGTCACCTCCTTGCCGTCGAGGTACCACCGCAGCTTGGTGCCGGAGACCGGGAGGTCGACGGTGAGGCGGTCGGTCGCGGTCAGCCGGGTGGTGACGGGCGTGGCGCTGGAGAGGGTGGAGGCGTGCCGGTAGAAGCCGGCGATCATCGCCTCGCGGCCGGGCAGGTTGAACTCGCGGCCGAGGGAGCGCATCACCGAGTTGTCGGTCGGCCGGTTCAGGCCGGACGGGTAGTTGCTGCCGCCCTGGTAGGCGCCGACGGTGCCGCCGTCGGGCGAGGTCTTGCCGAGCCAGCGGTACCACTTGGTCTTGTCCTGGCGCATCCGGTCGGCGCTCAGGGTGGTGATGTTGGGCTGCGTGGGCTCCGCGCCCTTGTAGGGCCCCGCCCCATCGGCCCAGTACTCGTCCGCGAGCTTGCCCAGCGAGTGGCCGGTCTCGTGCACCGCTATCTGGCCGGACGCGCCGTTGCCGCCCGCCACGGTGGCGATGCCCTCGTAGCCGAGCGGCGACTGGGTGCTGCCGTAGCCGGCGCCGCCGTACTTGGCGGTGTTGGCGACGACGATCACGAGGTCGGCCTGCGGGGCCTTGGCGGCGTAGGCGTCGACGGCCTTGACGTCCACGCACAGCAGCCGCTCGATGGAGTTGCACCAGAAGTGCGAGCCGAGGGCGGTCTTGCGGACGGTGTCCTGCTTCGGGTCCCCGGAGACGCCCGACTGTGCGGAGACGGCGCCCACGGCCCACACGTTGAACAGCTTGCGGTAGGTGGCGTAGGGCTCGACGGCGCTGATGTCCTTCCACTTCGCCGCGGCGTCCTTGCGGAACTTGTCCTGCTCCGAGGCCGTGTAGCCGTCGCCGATCATGACCACGTCCAGCTTGCTGTCCGTGCTCCCGTTGTTGACGACCTTCGTGACGGCGCCGTCCCCGGCGGCAGCCCCGGCAGCGGCCGCGCTCATGGACTGCTCGGCGACGAAGGGGGACGCCGAAGGGACCTTGGTCCGGCTGATGGCGCCGTCCTCGGCGAAGACCTCGACGTCCTGGCCGCCCGGGAAGGCGTCCGGGGAGGCGTCCGGGGAGCCGGCGATGGCGGCCGGCTCGGACGGGGCGGCGACCGCCGGGCCGACGCCGACGGCGAGGGCCGCCAGCGTCGTGACACCGGCCAGGAGGACCGAGGTGAACCTGCTGTTGCGCAAAGGAGTTTCTCCGAAATCGACGGGCAGCGAGGGCCGGTGGCGAGACTCCCGACAGGGGACGTGCGTGCAATACCGCACCGTCCCGTGCCGCGACACCGCCACCCGCCGCCACCACCGCCGCACAAGGCCGGAGCTGACGGGGCGACACCGTCCGCTCACCACCTCACCGGTGGATACGTCCGGCTGCCCACGAACGGTTCACACCGACTGCCGCCACGGTGGTGACGGCGTCCTCGAAGTGGTCGACGACGGCCAGGCGGCCGGTGAGGTCCGCTCGTACGATGCCGCCTGCTCGCAGCCGGACGAAGGAGGGAAGCTCGGGCCCGGTCATGAGTAATCCCCGCGCACGGCACGGGACTTGAGCACACTCCCGGCCCGCGCTGTCGCGAGCACGACCGGCGACAGCCGGGTGGCGAGGTTCCTGGCCAGGATGCCGCCGCGGCCGGCCGGGACGAGCAGCGCGAAGGCCGCTCGTACGGACTGCCGGGCCTCGTCCACCAGCCCCCGGTGCGCGGCCTCGTAGCGGGCCAGGGCCGCGCGGTGGTCGGCGGGATCGGCGGCCAGGGCCTCGGCCAGGCTGTAGGCGCCCGCCACGGCCAGGCTGGAGCCGCCGCCGAAGAGCGACACGCAGGACGCGGCGTCGCCGAGCAGCGCGACCCGGCCCCGCGACCACTGCGGCAGCCGGACCTGGCTCACCGCGTCGAAGTACAGTTCCTCGCTCTCGCGCACCTGCGCCAGCACCTCGGGCGCGCGCCAGCCCATCCCGGCGAACGCGGCGGTCAGCAGTCGCCGGTGCTGCTCGGTGTCGCGGTGGTCGAAGTCCGGCACGGCGGCGGACCGGATCATGAACGCGGCCAGCGGCCTGCCGCATCCGGGATGCACGCAGAGGGCGCGGCCCGGCGCGTTGTGGATCGCCACTTCCCGCAGGTCGCCCGCCGCCCCGGCCAGCGGCATGGTGGCCACGTACATCCCCAGGTGGCGGACGAACCCGGACTCCGGACCGAAGGCCAGCCGGCGGACGGCGGAGTGCAGGCCGTCGGCGCCGACCACCAGGCCGAAGCGGCGGGGGCGGCCGTACGCGAAGGTGACGTCGACACCCGCCTCGTCCTGGCTCAGGCTCGCGATCGAGTCGCCGAACACGAACTCGGCGTCGTCCCGGCTCGCTTCGTGGATGATCGCGGCGAGATCTCCGCGCGGCAGCTCGACCGTGTCGGCCTGGGCCGCGCCCGACAGGCCGCGCAGGTCGATCCTGCCCACCCGGCGGCCCGCGGCGTTGTAGAAGCCCACGCCGGTCACCTGGGTGGCGGCCGCACGGAGGCGGTCCCTGATCCCCATCCGCTCGGCGACCTCCATCGCGCGGCCGGCGACATCGACCGGGCTGCCGCTGGAGCGCACGGCCACGGCCCGCTCGACCACGGTCGGCTGGAAGCCGTGGCGGGCCAGCCAGTAGGCGAGCGTCGGTCCGGCGATGCCGGCCCCGGAGATCAGCACGGTGCGATCGACTGTCCTGGTCGAGGCGTTCATGGACGCTCCTTCTGTCATCGCCTGATCGTCGTCGCCTGATCGCAGCCAGGCCGACTCGCGGCAGCCGTCGCCGGTCAGCCGTCAGCCGTCGCCGATCAGCGGTCGCGTCGGCGCTCCCGGACTGACCATCGGTCAGTACTTCGACGCTACGCCCTGACCGTCGGTCAGGCAAGGGGCGGCGACGGACAGGGCCTAAGCTCCCCACATGACTGCTGCCGAGAACCCCGACACCCGGGCACGGATCCTTGCGGTGGCCCTGGAGGAGTTCGCCGCGCACGGCTACCACGCCACCTCGGTACGCGGGATCGCCGAGCGGGTGGACGTGACGAAGGCCGCGGTGCTGTACCACTTCCCCAGCAAAGCGGACATCCTCGGCGCGCTGATCGAACCGATGCTGGACGACCTCGACGCCGCGCTGGCGCCCACCGACCCGCCGGATCCGGCCGCAGCCCGCTGGGCGGCGATCGAGGGGCTGCTCGACGTCTGGCTGCGCCACCGCGACCTGCTGCGGATGAGCCTGTACGACGCGGCGCCGGGCCTCACGGGCCCGGGCTTCACGCGGTTCCGCGACGGGATGCTGCGCGCGAACGTCCTGGTGGCAGGGCCCCACCCGGACTTCGTCGCCCGGGTGCGCGCCGCCCAGACGATCGCCATGCTCTCCGACCCGGTGATCCTGCTCGCCGACGCCCCGCCCGAGGACCTGCGCGCCTGCATCCTGGCCGGGGTGCACCGGCTGCTGGACGGCCCCGAACCCCCCGCCGCGGCCGGCCCCGGGCGCGGCGGCGGTGAACGGCGCGGCCGACCGAGCGCGATGAGCCCGGCGATGGTCGACACCGCCCGGCGCCTGCACGCGGCCGGCCGCACCGCCGAGCAGATCGCGGCAGAGCTCGGAGTCTCCCGAGCGACGGTCTACCGCCACCTGCCGACGTAGCCGGAGACACGGGGGCGGCCGCCAGGCAGCGGCTAATAATGAGACTTCATTGAGACAGTGAAGGTCATCTCGGCGGTGACGCCGGTTGGACAGGCGCAGGGAGTCTCCACCCCGCCGGCGCCCCGGGTCTCGCGGTGCGTCACGCTCCCCTGGCCTCCTCGATGCCCGATCGCGCGGCGGTGTCCTGCTGTTGACGGGGCAGCGCGGCGGGCCCGGCCCCGGAACGGGCGTCAGGAGCACGGATGAGGCGCCGTACGAGCGGGTTGACGGGCAGGGTCGCGGCGAAGGCGGTGACGAGGAGAACAGTGAACAGCCGGTCGCCGATGATGCCCAGGTCACGGCCCAGGGTCAGGATGAGGACCTCACTGAGACCCTTGGTGTTGAGCAGGACCGCCACCGTCGTGGCCTCGCCGCGCGGCACGCCGATCAGCCGGGCACCCAGCCTGGCGCCGGCGAACTTGCCGCCCCAGGTGACGGCCAGGAACACCACCACCGCGACCAGGCTCCCGAAACCCAGCCCGCCGATGTCCACGGACAGCCCCGTGAGCGCGAAGAAGACCGGCACCAGCAGCGCCCCCGCATGGCGCAGCGGCACCTCGACGGCGTGCCGCAGCTCCTCGGCGGCGTCGCGCGGCATGGCCAGCCCGAAGGCGAAGGCGCCGATCACGGCGTGCATGCCGAGCCACGAGGTGGTCCACGCGGACAGCAGGATCCCGCTGCCGAGGGTCAGCAGGACGAGCAGGGGATGCCCGTCGGCGCGGGCCGGCCGGCGCAGCAGGCGCCGCAGCAGCGGACGGGCCACGAAGGCCATCGCCGCCGCGTAGCAGGCGAGTTCGGCGAACGCGAGGAGGACGTGGTCCGATCCGCCGCTCCGGGCCGCGGAGGCGACGCAGGCGACGCCGCACCACGCGGTGATCTCGGTGAGCGCCCCGCAGGCCGTGGCCATGGCCCCGGTGCGGGTCGTCTGCAGCTGGTTCTCCCCCACGATGCGCGCGAGCACCGACAGCGCGCTGGCGGACAGCGCGATGCCCAGGAACACGGCCAGCAGCACGGGGGACGTCTCCGTACCGATGAGGTGGGGCCACCTGGCCGCGAGGACGGCGGCCAGGGCGACCGCGAGGGCGAAGGGCACGGCGACGGAGGCCGCGGTGACCGCCACCACGGTGCGGACCCGCCCGTTCAGCTGCTTCAGGTCGAGTTCCCAGCCGGCGGCGAACATGAAGAGCGCGATGCCCAGTTGGGCGATCACCGACAGGTGCTCGCGGACCTGGGGCGGGAAGAGGACGTGCGGGAGGTCGCCCGGCAGCAACCCGAGGACGCTCGGCCCCAGGATCACCCCGACCGCGATCTCGCCGACCACCACCGGTTGGCGCAGGCGGGTGCGCAGCGGCGACAGGACGAGTCCGATCAGCAGGATGGTCGCGATGTCGGCCAGCGCGGTCGAGGAGGAGCCTTCCATGGTCGTGCGCCTTCCTGGGAACGGGGGCGTGCGCGGCCCGGTGACGCGGCCCCTGCATTATCGGGAAGGACCCGTTCGTCGACGTAGCGTTCCCCGCGTGTCGCAGGCGCGCGGCTCCCCCACCGCGCCCCGACCCGGACCCTCACGCCCTGACCAGGCGGACCGGCGGACAGGGGCGCACAAAGGGCGCGCGGCGTGACGCTGTGCAAGCAAAAGATCGCTTTCCGATACTGGTGATCGGAACGCGGAGGTACGGTGGCGCCCAGATACGCGTGTTGAGCACGTGGTGTACAGCAGGGGGCAGTGATGGCACGACGGAAGATCAAGTGGGGACCGACCGCGAGCTCCGCGATCGGGTGCGGCAAATCACCGAGGCGCTGGAAGGGTTCGGAGATGATGCAGAACGAGCTCGACGCGGCCAGCTGGCGCAAGAGCAGCTACAGCGGCACGAACGGCGGCGACTGCATCGAGGTGGCCCCCGGGTTCCCCGACCTCGTCCCCGTACGTGACTCCAAGGACCCCGACGGCCCGACCCTCGTCTTCCCTGCAGCCGCATGGCAAGCCTTTGTCGCGGCCGTTCACGAGGGCGAGTTCCCCGTATGAAGCTGCTCTGGCACAAGAGCAGCTACAGCGGGGGCAACGGCGGCAATTGCATCGAGGTGGCCCACGGGTACCCCGGCCTCGTGCCCGTGCGTGACTCCAAGGATCCCGATGGTCCGGTCCTTTCCTTCCCGGACCCGGCATGGCACGTCTTCGTCGCGGCCGTCCAGAACGGGGAGTTCCCGGCATGAAGTTGGTCTGGCGCAAGAGCAGCTACAGCGGTCCGGACGGTGGCGACTGCGTCGAGGTCGCCTCCGGCCTCCCCGGCCGCGTGCCCGTGCGGGACTCCAAGGACCCCAGCGGTCCGGTCCTTTCCTTCCCGGACCCGGCATGGGGCGCCTTCGTCGCGGCCGTCCAGAACGGGGAGTTCCCGGTTTAGCGCGCCCGGCCGGGCCGGTCACTCGTGGGGGCGGGCCAGCAGGGCTGCCGAGTTCGGGTCGCCGACGAAGGTCGCGGCCACTCCCTTGACCACGGCCAGTGCGGCCGGCAGTGCCGCCACGGCTGCCGCCTTGAACGCGCCGATCGACGTCAGGTCGAATCCGTCGGCCAGCAGCAGGCCGAGGAATGCCACGGCGTAGGTGGCGACGGTGCGTTCGGCCAGATCGATGATGAACTTCCGCATGGTCGGGACTCCTTCGCGGTGAAGGTGCAGAGGTACACGGGGGGCGCTCGGAATTGCCGTCCCTGGTGTACACGTTCACGCTGTCGAGTTCCGACGACGGGCTCGGCGACCAGTCCGGTGCCCCGCACACGCGTAGTGTGCGGGGCACCGGGTTCCAGAGACCGCCCGGCCGTCACCCGTCGTGCAGGGCCCACTTGCTGCTGTCGACCTGCACCGTGCCGGGCAGCGCGATGAGTTCGGGTTTGAACAGCGGTGGCGCGCCCATCGCGGGCTCCCAGGTGGCCAGCTTCTCGTCCTGGGGGACTTCGATCCGCCGGTCCGCGGTGAGGTCGGCGACCACCTTGAGGAGCAGTCGCACGCCGAGCGGTGCCAGGTGGTCGCGCCACAGGCTCTGCGCGGTCGAGCCCGGGGGCACGAACAGGTGCTCCTGGGCGGCGAGCGGGCCCGCGTCGGTGCGTTCGGTGAGGTGATAGACACTTCCGCCGGTCACCTTGTCGCCGTCGCGGATCGTCCACCGGATGGCGTCCCGGCCGCGGTGCAGCGGCAGCAGGCTGGGGTGGTAGCCGATGGTGGCGACGGCGGCCCGGGCGCGGGTCTGGCGGCCGAGGAAGGCGTGCGAGTGGGCGGCGACGATGATGTCGACCCCGTCCGGGATGTGCCGCGCGCGCAGTTCGGCCGAGTCCGTCCACGGGACGTCCTTGTGGTACGCCCAGGAGCGCAGGCGGTCCCAGCACATCGCGTCGCCCTCGTCGGACTTCCCCTTGCGCAGCCGGGGGGCGGCCGCGCCGACGATCTTGTGCCCGTCGTCCAGCAGGGCTTCCGCGACCGCGACCGCGAATCCCCCTTGTCCTGACATGTAGATGTTCATCCGGATCAGTCGACCTCTTTCAGTCCGCGGTGGTCGGGCTGGAACCGCACCGGCATCGTGGAGAACCCGGTCAGGAAGTTGGACCGGATCCGTAGCGCCTCCTCGGTCTGCTCGAATCCGGTGGTGAAGTCCCGCAGGGCCGTGAGCAGTTCGGCGATCTCGACCTTGGCCAGGTACGAGCCGACGCAGAAGTGCGGGCCGTAGCCGAAGGCCAGGTGCTTGTTGGGGGTGCGGCCGAGGTCGAACACCCCGGGCCGGGCGAAGACCCGTTCGTCGCGGTTGCCGGAGGCGTGCCAGAGTGTGACGATGTCGCCCGGCCGCAGTCGTACGCCGTGCAGTTCGGTCTCCCGTACGGCGCTGCGCCCGAAGTGCATCGTGGGCGAGGCCCAGCGCAGCACCTCGTCCACGGCGGTCTCGACGGCGACCTCGCCGTGTTTGAACCGCCGCCACTGCTCGGGTTGGGCGGCGAGGGTGTGGACGCAGTCGATCATCGTCAGCCGGCTGGTCTCGTCGCCGCCGATGATCAGGCTGTAGCAGTTGAGCACGACGTCCTCGTCGGTCAGCGGCACGCCGTCGATGGAGCTGGCGATCAGCATGCTGATCACGTCGTCGCCCGGGGACTCGCGCCGTTCCTCGACGACGTCCATGAAGTACATCAGGATCTCGTTGCGGGCCATCTCGGAGTCGACCTCGTCGACGTCCTCGTCCTCGGCCGACAGCGCGGTCTTGGTCAGCCCGAGCAGGTAGTCCCGGTCCTGTTCGGGCACGCCGAGCAGGTTCGAGATCGTGGTCATCGGGATCCGGCTGGCGATCTCCTCGGCGAACTCGCAGCCGCCGGACTCGACGGCCTCGCGGATCCACTGCCGGGTGTTGACGCGGACGGTCTGCGCGACCTCGTCGAGCACCCTCGGCGAGAGCACCCGCTGGAGGATCTTGCGCAGTTCGTGGTGCCGGGGCCCGTCGGTGACGGCCAGCATCCGGCCGGCCCCGGCGTCGCCGCCCTCCAGGAGCGTGACGAGCACGTTGCCGCGCTCGGAGGTGAAGTTCGCGTTGTCCCGGTAGGTGGCCATGATGTCGTCGTGGCGGGAGAGCACCCAGAATCCCCGGCGGCCGTCGACGGGCGGGTTCCAGTGCATCGGGGCGGTGTCCCGCAGGGTGCGCCAGAACCCGTCGAGGTCGTGGTCCGCGAAGGTGGCCGGGTCGCCCAGGTCCACGGTGTCCGGTGGCGGCGTGCTCATGGTCACCAGTCCGTGCGCCAGAACCGGCGCGGCTGGAACGGGTAGGTGGGCAGCGGCACCCGGTGGCTGGCCTGCCCCCGGTGCAGGGCGTCGAAGTCCACCTGCTGGCCGGTCACCCAGGCGGCGGCCAGTTCGGACAGCGCCCGCTCGTCCTGGCCGGACGGCACGATCCCGTTGTCGTTGCGGGAGAAGCGGGAGAAGGAGCCCGAGTCGGTCTGCGGGGCGGCGGCGGTCGTGGTGGCGGGGCCGCGGGCGGCGTCGTCGGACAGCGCCGCGATCAGCTCCGCGCGGCTGCGGACCACGGCCGCCCACCGGCGGGCCATCACCTTGCGGCCGAGGTTGAGGCTGAAGCAGACGTCGTCCAGGCGCAGGTCGGGGTCGGCCTCCAGCCGCTCCTTGAGCCGCGTACGCTGCCGGGCCAGCGTGTCGTCGTCCAGGGCGGACAGGGTGGCCAGCCGCGGCCGGCCCTCGTCCTCGGGGGCGCGCCCGGCGGCCGTCGGCGCCTCCTCCAGCAGCAGGTGCGCGTTGTAGCCGCCGCCACCGATCGAGGTGATGCCGGCGCGGCGGATGCCGGCCTGCGGCTCCCAGGGCGCCCCTTCGATCTGCGGCACGAAGGGGGTGCTGGGGAAGTCGAGGTCCTGGTTGACCTCGGTGAGGTTGATCGTCGCCGGGAGCGTCTTGTGGTGCAGGGCCAGCGCGGCCTTGATCGCGCCGAAGCCGCCCGAGACCACGCCGCCGTGGCCGACGTTGCCCTTGACCCCGCCGATCGAGGTGGTCGCGGTCTGCTTCCCGAACGCCATGGTCGCCGCGTGCACTTCGAGCTCGTCGGTCATCGGCAGGCCGAGACCGTTGGCCTCGTACATGGACACGGTGTCCGGGGTGACGCCGCCGACCTCCATGGCGTTGGCGATGCAGGCGCTCAGCCGCTCGGGCTGGGCCAGGCCGTACGCCATCGCGCTGACGCCGTTGTTGTTGACGGCCGAGCCCTTGACGACGGCGTAGATGTGGTCGCGGTCGGCGACGGCGTGGCCCAGCGGCTTCAGCAGCACGGTGACGACGCCGCTGGACAGCGCGGTGCCGGTGCCGTTGGCGTCGAACGGGCGGCAGTGGCCGTCCTTCGACAGGATGCGGTTCTCCTCCCACAGGTGGCCGCGCGGGTGCGGCAGGCGGACCATCGCGCCGCCGGCGATCGCCAGGTCGGTCTGGCCGAGCAGCAGCGACTGACAGGCCAGGTGGACCGCGTAGTGGAAGCCCGCGCAGACGGCGGCGACGGTGACGGCCTCGCCGATGAGCCCCATGTAGTACAGGGCGTTGGAGGTCATGGTGTCCGGCGACCACGCCAGGCTGGCCTCGATCGCCTCGGGGCCGACCGACACCCGGTCCGGCGGGGAGCTGTAGAGCGCGGCGGTCTGCGGGTTGTTGGCGCCGTACATGCCGATCTCGGCCCGGAGCCGGTCCGGGTCGTAGCCGCCGTCCTCCAGCGTCTCCCAGGCGCTCTCCAGGAACAGCCGGTTCTCCGGGGTCATCGCGGCCGCCATCCGGTCGCTGATGCCGAACACCGACGGGTCGAACTTGTCGTACGTGTCGAGCACGCCGCAGGCCCGCACGTAGAACGGGCTGTGGATCAGGGTCTCGTCGACGTGGATGTCGTCCTTGGCCAGGAACGACACGGACTCCCGGCCGTGGACGAGGTTGTCCCAGAACTGCTCCTTGGTGCGGGCTCCGGGCGCCCGCAGGGACATGCCGATGACGGCCACGTCGCCCGGGTCGTAGTCCTGCTCGGGGTTGTCGGTCATGGGGAGGCTCCTGCTTCGTTTCGAGTGAGGGTGGCTCAGCAGACTCAGCGGCTCGTGGTTCAGCGGCCGGTGGCGCCGCCGCGGCCGCGCAGCGCGGCCCGGCGGGTGTTGGCGCGCGCACGGGCGGACTGGACCGCCTCGGGGGTGGCGCCGCTCTCGTCGTCGAGCCAGCGGGCGAGGGAGGAGATGTCGCGGAAGCTGAAGAGGTCGGGCACCCGGACGCGGCGGTCGAAGCGCCGGGTCATCAGCCGGGCGAGGCGGATGAGCAGCAGGGAGTCCCCGCCGAGGTCGTAGAAGGCGGACTGCACGTCGATGCTCGACGGTTCGAGGTCGAGCAGCTGGCCCCAGATCTCCGACAGGGCGACCTCGGTCGGCGTGCCGGCGGCCGTCAGGGGCCCGCCGCTGTCGGCGGCCGGCGGCTCGGGCAGCGCGTTGCGGTCGAGCTTGCCGCCCGGCCCCAGCGGCAGGGCGGCGAGGAACACGAGCGTCGCGGGCACCATGTAGTCGGGCAGTTCGACGGCGAGCCTGCCGGTGACGGCGCTCTGGAGCGCGGCGTCCAGCCGGGGGCCGCCTTGCGGCGCGTCGTCGCCGACGGGCACGACGTAGCCGACGAGCCGGTTGCCCCGGACGACGGCGGCGGCCTCCCGGACTTCGGGGCAGCCGGTGAGCCGGGCCTCGACCTCCTCCAGCTCGATGCGGTAGCCGCGCAGCTTGACCTGGTGGTCGGTGCGGCCGAGGAAGCGGAGTTCGCCGTCGTCGGTGAACTTGACGACGTCCCCGGTGCGGTACATGCGTTCGCCGTTGCGGAACGGGTCCGGCACGAAGCGTTCGGCCGTGGTGCGCGGCCGGTTGACGTAGCCGTGCGCGAGGCCGGCGCCGCCGAGGTAGAGCTCGCCGGGCTCGCCGGCCGGGAGCGGCTTCAGCTGCTCGTCGAGCACGTAGACCCGGTCGCTGGTCGTCGGCGGGCCGATCGTCGGTTCGTCGGTCCCGTCCTCGGGCACCGGCCCGAACGAGCAGAAGACCGTCCCTTCGGTGGGGCCGTAGGCGTTGAACACCCGGTCGGCGCTGGTCTCCCGGTAGGTGCGGTCCACCAGCTTGCGGCGCAGGGCCTCGCCGCCGAACACGACGGTGCGCACGTTCGGCGGCAGGGCTCCGGCGTCGAGCAGGCTGTTCATGACCGAGGGGACGACGTTCAGGTGGGTGATCCTGTCGGCGTACCGGCTCTCCGGCAGGTGCACGGCGCTCTCGACGAGCACGACGGCGCCGCCGCGGCACAGCGCGTTGAAGATCTCCATCACGGACAGGTCGAAGCAGACCGAGCTCGCCGCCGAGACTCCGCTCAGGTCGCAGCCGTCGAGCACCCGGTCCATCTCGGCGAGCATCGCCACGCAGCCGCTGTGCCGGACGGCCACGCCCTTGGGCCTGCCGGTGGAGCCCGAGGTGTAGATGACGTACGCGGTGTCGCCGGGCACGACCGGCACGGGCTTCGCGCCGGGCTCGGTCGTCACGCTCTCCCCGAGCACGACCACGGTCGGTCCGGGCGGGCAACTGGCCCGGGACGCAGGCGTGGTGAGCAGCAGGCGGGTCCCGCTGTCCTGGACCATGAAGGTCAGCCGGTCGGCGGGGTAGTTCGGGTCCAGCGGCAGGTAGCAGGATCCGGCGCGCAGGGCCGCCAGGATGCCGACGAGCAGGTCGGGGGTGCGCTCGACGCAGATGCCGACCGGGATGCCGGGGCCCGCGCCGTCGGCGACCAGCCGTTCGGCCAACGCCCGGGAGCGCTCGTTCAGTTCGCCGTAGGTCAGGACGCCGGCGTCGGAGTAGACGGCGGTCGCGTCGGGGTTCTTGAGCGCCTGCTCGACGAACGCGGAGTGCAGGGTCTCGGTCACTGGTCCGTCTCCTCGGGGAGGCCGGTCGGCGCCAAGTCGCCGAGGGCCCGGTCGGGTTGGGCGATCGCGTCGAAGAGCACGGTGCGGTACAGCGCGAGCAGTGCCGTCACGGTCTGCCTTTCCAGGTAGCTCGGTTTGAACTGGACGTGGCCGGCCACCTCGCCGTCGATGTCGGCCATCGAGATTTCGAGGTCGAACTTGGCGAGGTGCCTGCGCACCTGAAGCGGTTCGAGCGGCAGCGCGCCGTCGGGCGTGATGGTGTCGCCGATGCCGTGGAAGAGCTTGACGGACCGGGGGAACGCGTCCGAGGACAGCCAGTTGACGACCACGTCGAACCACGGGGAGCGGCCCTCGGCCCTCGGCGGCCGCAGCTGGGAGGCCAGCAGGTCGAGGGGGTAGTTCATGTGCTCCAGGAGGCCGAGCGAGAAGGCGTGGACCTCGCGCAGCAGTTCGCGGAAGCTGCGGTCGCCGGCGGGGTTCGCCCGCACCAGCACGGTGTTGAGGTAGTAGCCGATGGCGGATTCCCAGCCGGGTTCGGCGCGTTGGGCGATGGCGGTGGCCAGCACGGCGTCCTCGGTGCCGACCGCGCGGTTGAGCGTGGCGAAGAACCCGGCCAGTACGACGGTGCTGATCGACACGCCTTCGCGCACCGCGAACTCCCGCAGCAGGCGGGTCTGTTCGGCGCTCCAGCGGAAGGCGAGGTCGCGGCCCTCGTAGGTGACGCCCGGCGGCCGCTCCTTGGTGGACAGGTCGAGGTGGGCGGGCGGGTCGGCCAGCTTCTGCGACCACCAGTCCAGGGCCGCGCCGGCCGCCGGGCCGGCCAGCCACTGCCGCTCCCATTCGACGAACTCCGTGTAGGGGGCGACCGGCGCGCTGTCGGCGGGGTCGGCGCCCTCGTAGTACTCCTGGAGTTCGCGGATCATGACGTCGGCCGACGCCGCGTCCGACGCGATGTGGTGGACGAGCACCAGCAGGTAGTGGTCCGCCGGTCCGCGCGTCATGAGGACGATCCGCACCAGCGGCCCGTTGTCCAGGTCGAGCGGCTCGTGCCCGCAGCGGGCCAGTTCCTCGCGGGCCTGTTCGTCGTCCAGGTCGGTGCCGTCCGCCACGACGAACTCGTACACCGGTTCGTCCAGGATGACCTGGTAGGGGCTGCCGCCCGCCTCCACGAAGAGGGTGCGCAGGGCGGGGTGGCGCTCCATCACGGCCTGGACGGCACGCTCCAGGGCCTTCTCGTCGACGGCGGTCCGGATCCGGGCGGTCACCATGAAGTTGTAGGGCACGGCGTCCGGCGCGACCATCTGCATGAACCACAGCGAGGCCTGGCCGTGCGAGGCCGGTGCCAGGGCGAGGCCGAGGCCGTCGGCGCGCAGCTGGTCCAGGGCCGGGGCGTCGGTGGCCTCCAGCAGTCCGCGCGCGTCCAGTTCGTCGACCAGCTCCTCGGCGTCCAGTTCGGACAGCTCGTCGAGGTACGTCCGGTCCGGCTCGGCCTCGGGGGCCGAGGAGGGGGCGGGAGCGGCTGCTGGTACGGGCTGGGCCGTCGCGGGCGCGGCCGGTCCGGCGGTGAGCCCGACGAAGTGGCCGACGACCTCGGAGATGGACCGGCCGTCCAGGAACACCACCGGCGACACCCGGTGCCCGAACAGCGACTGCAGCCTGTTGACGAGGCGGATCGCCAGCATCGAGTCGAGGCCGAAGTCGAGCATGCTGGCGTTCACGTCGAACCTGCTCACCGGCACGCCGAGCGCGTCGGCGAGCTCGGCGAGGACGACCTCCGCCACCGGCCGGATCTCCGCCGGCTGCTCCTCCTCCACCACACGGGCCACGGGCGCGGCCACGGTTTCGGCAGCCGGGGCCGTCGCGCGTACGGGGCGGGGCTCGGTGTCGATCCAGTAGCGGTCCTTCTGCCACTGGACGAGCGGCGTCTCCACGACCTCGACGTCGTCGCCGAACAGCGGGTCGAAGGTCAGCGGCAGGCCCCTGACGTACAGCGACGCGGCGGCGCCCAGCAGGCAGCGGACGTCGCTCTCGTCGCGCCGCAGGGAGTTGATCGCGTGCACCTGGGCGCCACGGGTCAGCGCGATCTCCTCGACCGCGCCGCGCAGCGTCTCGTGCGGGCCGATCTCGATGAAGGTGCCGACGCCCTGGTCGACCAGCGCGCCGATCGTCTCGGCGAACCGGACCTGGTTGCGCAGGTTGTGCACCCAGTAGTCGACGTCGGCGACCGGGTTGACCGTGTCGGCCAGTGCCGTGGAGTGGAAGTCGATGCCGGGTGTCAGCGGGGTGATGCCGTCGATGCCCGCGCGCAGCGGCTGGAGCAGCGGGTCCATGCCGGGGCTGTGCACCGGCCGTTCGACCCGGATCCGCCGGGTCGAGATGCCGTCCCGCTTGAGGTCGGCCTCCAGGGCGTCGACGGCTTCGGGCGAGCCCGAGACCGCCGCGCTGGTGGGGCTGTTGACGACGGCGACGGCCGCGTGCGCGGCGTAGGGGGCGAGCCGCGGCAGCAGCTCCGCCTCCGGCAGGTCGACGGAGATCATGGCGCCCGCGGCGGCCTTGCGTTCCAGCAGGTGCGACCGGGCGACCACCACGCGGGCGGCGTCCTCCAGCGACAGCGCGCCGGCCACGCAGGCGGCCGCGACCTCGCCCAGGCTGTGCCCGACGACGGCGGTCGGCTGGATGCCGAGTCCGAGCCAGGCCTTCGCCAGCGAGACCTGGAGGGCGAACAGCACGGGCTGCTGGAAGTCCATCTCCTCGTACCTGGCCTCGTCGGCCGGGGCGGCGAGCTGGTCGAGCACCGAGCAGCCGCCGGCCGCGCGCACGGCGGCGTCGCAGGCGGTCATCCAGGTGCGGAAGCCGGCGTGCGAGCGCAGGAGTTCGCGGCCCATGCCGACCCACTGGGTGCCGCCGCCGGAGAACACCAGCGCGACCCGCCGGTCGACGTTGCCGGAGACCGTGCCCGTGACGACGTCGGGGTGCGGCTGGCCGGCGGCGACCCGGGCGAGGCCGTCCAGGACGTCCTGCCGGTTGCGGGCGAACAGGGCGATCCGGTGGTTGTGGTGGGTGCGCCTGGCGGCGAGCGTGTAGGCGAGGTCGGAGACCCGCAGGCCCGCGTCGCGTTCGACGTGGTTGGACAGCTCGCGGCAGGTGTCGGTCAGCGCGCCGGCCGTCCGGGCGGTGACGGGGACGAGGTGCACCTGCTCGTCGGCGGCGGCGTCGCTGCGGCCGGGCGTGACGTGCCGCCCGCGGTCGCCCGCGAGGAACGGGTGGGCCGTGACGGGGAGGCCTGCGGTGTACAGGGCGCCGAGCGAGCCGAGCAGGGTCGAGGCCTCGTCGGCGCCGCGGCGCAGCGAGGGCAGGGTGGTCGCCGTCAGGATCTCCGACACCGACTTGAGCAGGACGGGGTGCGGGCTGATCTCGATCACCGCGTCGACGTCGTGGTCGCGCAGGTTCGTCAGGGCGTCGACCACCCGGATCTCCCGGCGCAGGTTGTCCGCCCAGTAGTCCGGCCCGAGCTCGGCGCCGTCGACGCGTTCGCCGGTGACCGTCGAGATCATCGGGATGCGGGTGGTCCGGGGCCTGATGCCGTCGAGTTCGACCTTCAGCGGGGCGAGGACGTGGTCGACCAGCGGGGAGTGCGGGGCGTGGCCCATCCGGACCCGGTGGTTGGTGACGCCCGCCGCGGTCAGCCGCTGGACGAGGTCGTCGATCTCCTGCGGTGTGCCGGTGACCAGGGTGGAGCTCAGGCCGTTGTGGCCGGAGACGGTGAGCCGGCCGGTCAGGTACGGCCTGACCTCGTCGGCGGCGGTCATCACCACGATGCCCTCGCCGCGCCCCACGGCGAGCTGCTGGAGGAGCCGGCCGTGGTGGGCGGCCAAGCGGGAGGCGTCGTCGAAGTCGAGTGCGCCGGCGATGTGGGAGGCGGCGAACTCGCCGACACTCTGCCCCACGACGACGTCCGGCTCCACCCCCAGCGAGCGCCAGGCCTCGGCCAGCGCGACCTGGAGGGAGAACAGCAGCGGCTGGAAGACGTCCATGTCGTCGATGCGGCCGTCCGGGGACATCAGCTGCTCGACGAGCGAGAAGCCCAGCAGCTCCCGCATCCGCCGGTCGGACTTCATCATGGACCGGCGGAACACGGGCATTCCGGCGAGCAGTTGCCGGCCCATGCCCACCCACTGCGAGCCGTTGCCCGAGAACAGGAAGGCCACCCGCGGCCTGCGTCCGGTCCGCTCGCCGACGCTCAGCCCGGCGGCCGTCGCCCCGCTGCCGAAGGCGTCCAGCTGGGAGCGGAGTTCGGGCATGTCGCGGGCGGTGGCCGCGAGCCGGAACGGGCCGTCACCGGGCGTCCGGCGGCAGAGCGCGCGCAGGTCGCTCTCGTCGCGCAGCGCCCGGGCCCGCTCGGCCAGCGCCTCCCGGGAGTCCGCGGCCAGCAAGAGCAGCGAGTTCTCGGGGCGCGGCAGTTCCTCGACGGCGACGTGGCAGATCGCGCCGCCGAACCCGAACGAGCTGACGCCGCCCCGGCGGGCGTCGGAGCGTCGCGGCCACGGCGTCAGCCGGTCCTGGACGGTGAGGTTGTACTCGTCGAACATGATCTGCGGGTTCGGCGCGCTGTAGTGCAGGCTCGGCGGCAGCACGCCGTTGCGCATCGACATCGCGAGCTTGACCAGGCCGACGATGCCGGCGGCCGCCTCCAGGTGCCCGACGTTGGACTTGACGGACCCGAGCCGCAGCGGCTCCGTACGGCCGCCGCCGAGGACCGCGCCGATGGCGTTGGCCTCGATCGGGTCGCCGAGGGGCGTCGCGGAGCCGTGGCACTCGATGTAGTCCACGAGGTGCGGTGCGATGCCCGCCCGCTGGTACGCGGTGCGGAGCATCTTCTCCTGCGCCTGGGGGTTCGGCGCCGTCATGCCGTTGCTCAGACCGTCGTTGTTGGAGGAGCTGCCCTTGATCAGGCAGTACACCGGCAGGTCGCGCTCCAGCGCCACACTCAGCGGGGCGAGCACGACGACGCCGGCGCCCTCGCCGCGGACGTAGCCGTTGGCGCGGGCGTCGAAGGACTTGCAGCGGCCGTCCGGGGCGAGCGCGCCCATCGCGTCCATGGCGGTGTAGTAGTCGGAGACGAAGCTCAGGTTCACGCCGCCGGCCAGCACCAGGTCGCTCTCGCCCAGCCAGATCGACTGGCACCCCACGTGCACCGAGACCAGCGATCCGGCGCAGGCGGCGTCGATGGCCATGCTCGGGCCCTGGAGGCCGAGGACGTAGGAGACCCGGTTGGCGATGATGCCGTCGTGCATGCCGGTTGCGGTGTGCGGGGTGATCTGGCTGTCGGGGCCGCGGTAGTGCGCCAGGGCGGCGTAGTCGCCCCAACAGGAGGCCATGAACACGCCGGTGTCGCTGTCGACCAGGCTGTGGGGCGCGATGCCCGCGTCCTCCAGCGCCTCCCAGGACAGCTCCAGGATCAGGCGCTGCTGCGGGTCCATCTGGACGGCTTCGCGGGGCGAGATGCCGAAGAACAGCGGATCGAACCGGTCGATGCCGTCGATGAACCCGCCCCAGCGCGCCCTGTCGTTCAGCAGCTCGCGTCGCGCGGCCGGTACCGGCCCGACGGCGTCGCCGCCCTCGACCAGCAGCTGCCAGAACGACGACGGGTCCGCCCCGCCGGGGAACCGGCAGCCGATGCCCACGATCGCGACGGGCTCGTGCGAGGGCAGGCGGCGGCGCTCGGTGGCCGGGGCGGGCTCCGCGGCCCGCGGACCGTCGACGAGCGCACGCGCCAGCCCGTCGACGGTCGGGTACTGCCACATCCAGGTGGCCGGGACCTGCCAGCCGAGGAACTCGGACAGCGAGGCCGCGAGGGTCACCGATCTCAGCGAGTCGAGTCCGTACCGGTGCAGCGGCGCCGAGCGGTCCACCGCGCTCGCGGACACGTCCAGCAGCTCGACGACACGGGAAAGCAGGAAATCCGTTACGGCGGAAATGTCTCGCGCGGCGCGCTCTCGGGGCACGGCGACTCCCTCAACAGGGCGGATGGAATGGACGGGTGGAGCTTCACGGCCGACCGGTCGGGGGGGTCGGTCCGCACCCGGGCGGCCGGACACGGGGGGCGGCTCATGACGCGGAGGGTCCCCTTCGCCGCATCAAGTTCCTGGGTGGGGCCGATGGTTGGCGTGATGACGAGATCGGCGTTTCCGATCTCCACGTTCACGGCGGGCGAGAACTCCCGTTCGCGTACCGCCGTTTCAGCCGGCGGCGCGGCTCGTTCTCACCGCGGGAGAAATCACGGACGTCTCTGGGTCACATCGGTCCGCGAGTGCATCGACGACAGGATCGCGTACGCGGAATCTTCACCTGCACGGCTACTGTCGATGGGCTCCAAGGTCCATTTGGTCAAGCGCGACGAGTATGCTGATTGAGGCAAAATGGATCGTCAGTGCTAATCCGACCGGCGGACAGCAGAGTGCCAGTTTGTTAATGGTGAGACAAGCGCCATTCGAGGGCCGGTTGAGGCAGTGGCGAGATTTGACCTCCAAGTGTCCGGTTCGAGTGGGAGCCGTCGGCGATCCGAAATGGCGCCTCGACCCGGCGGCGCGCCCCGTCACCGAGCCCCGGCCGGGATAGGCGCTCGGCCCCGCGAAAGGCGCGCTCCACCGGCACGCGACGGGGGTAGACAGCGACTGAGTGACCCATGCAAGCTGACCCCCATGGCAGTTGAGAACCTTGATGCGGCGTCAGCCCGTGCCGACCGTTCCTTAGCCGGGCTCACCGGCCGCGACGTCGACGGCAGGCCCGCATGACGGACGCCACCGACACCACCGGCACCACCGACACCGCGGCCGAGCCGGCGCTCCGACCGGGACTGGCACTCGGCGTACTGGCCGGGGCGCTCGCCCTGGACGTGAGCGGCCTCGGAGTCCTCAACGCCGCCCTGCCGTCGGTCGGAGCGCGCTTCGACCTGGACGAGACCACGCTCCAGTGGGTCATGACCGCCTACGCCGTCACGTTCGCCGGCTTCCTGCTGGTGGGCGGCCGACTGGCCGACGTCCTCGGCCGGCGGCGGGTGTTCGAGGTCGGGGTCGCCCTGTTCACCGTGTCCGCGCTGGTCGGGGCGCTGGCTCCGGACACCGCGGTGCTGCTGGGTGCGCGTGCCGTCCAGGGCATCGGCGCCGCCCTGTCGGGCCCGGCCGCGCTGGCCCTGCTCACCGAGACGTTTCCGGCCGGTCCGGCCCGCAACCGGGCCTTCAGCGTGTACGCGGCGGTCGGCGCCGCGAGCTTCAGCGGCGGGGTGATGCTGGGCGGCGTACTGACCCAGTTCCTCGGCTGGCGTTCGGTGCTGTGGTTCTCGGTGCTGCTCGGGCTCGCCGTGCTGGCCGCGACCCGCGCCGGACTGCCCGGTGGCGCCGGGCACAGCGGCCGGCTGGACCTGCCCGGCGCGATCACGGGCACGCTCGGCCTCACCCTGCTCATCGTCGGCGTGAGCAGTGACGGGGCGACGGCGTGGATCGTCCTCGGCGCCGCGGTCGCCTCCCTGGTGCTGTTCGTCGTGCGCGAGCACCGCACCGCCGACCCGGTGCTTCCGCTCGGCCTCTTCCGGATCAGGTCCGTCCGGGCCGCGAGCCTGGCGGCGTTCCTCCAGTACATGGGATCGGTCGGGCTGCTGTTCTTCGCGCCGCTGTACCTCCAGGGAATGCTGGAGTACTCCCCGTTCGAGTCCGGTCTCGCGCTGGTGCCGATGTCCCTGGCCGTGTTCCTCACCGCCAACTTCGCCACCGGACGCCTGCTGGCCCGGTTCACCCCGCGCACGCTGATGGCGGTCGGCCTCGTCCTGATCGGCGGGGGTGCCGCGCTGTGGCTGGGCACACCGCACGACGGCGGCTACGTGCAGTACGTGCTGCCCGGCCTGGTGCTCAGCGGCATCGGCCAGGGGCTGAACTTCCCCTCGATGACGTCCGCCGGGCTCACCGGAGTCCCGGCGCAGCAGCACGCCGTCGCCGGGGCGGTGAACGTCGTGGCGCAGCAGATCGGCGCGAGTGCGGGCGTCGCGGTGATGGTCCTGGTCGCCGCGACCAGCACGGACCAGCTCACCGGCTACCACCTCGCCTACCTCACCGCCGCCGGCGCGTGCGTCCTGGGCGCGGCGGTCATCGCCGTGCGACGGCAGGCCTGAGGGCCCCGGCCGACCGGCGGCCGGCCCGCGCCCGGCCGGGCGCTGCCGTGTCGGCCCAGTGCGCGGTCGAGGTTGAAGGCGGCGCGCCGTCCGCGGCGAAGAACCGCGTGATCAGCACGTTCGTACCGACCAGCGCGGCCGTACGAAGCTCGCCGATCAGGCCGCGCTCGGAGATCGGCGCACAACAGCTGCCGCCTGCCTGCTCGAACCCCATCGTGGCCGGAGGCGATGAGGGCGCGGAGCGCGCCGGACATCCCGCGCCGGACATCCCGCGCTGGGCCGCCCCCGGCGGCGACGGCAGCCGGCTGTGCGGACCGGGCAAGGCGATCGAGGCGTCGGCGACCCTCCCGGCCTCCTGGACTGGAGGGGACGGCAGGCCCGGCCCTCGCCCCCTGCACGCCCACACCCACGCCCGTACCCCTGAGCCGCGTCCGAGCCGGGCACCGGCGCCGCCACCGAGGAGTGGGAAGCCTTCCTGCTGATCTGCTGATCTGCATCACTCCCTCGACTGTCGTCACGTCACCCGACGGCATCAGGCCGCCCGCGACCATCACCGGTGCGCGACCAGAGCAGCAGGGCCGATCGCACCGGGGCCGCCGAACCGAGAGCGGCCGAGGAGGCGGACGGCAGGCCCGAGAAGCACGGGGCGGCCTGCCGGAGCGGGCGGTTGCCCACGCCAACATCCCGGCTCACCTCGCTAGTTCAGTCGACGATGAGCCGGGGAGCGGCGGTCCCGCGCGGACGGGCCGCCAGGTTGCCGCGAGCCGCAACGGAGATTGTGATCATTCACAGTCCCTTCCCCCTCTTCACACCCACCAATCACACGAGATGCGCACGGCCGGGCCGGCATCGCGCTTCGTTCACGGAGAGCGAGATCATCCCGTGATCTCACCGTTTCCGACGCGGCGAAAAAGCGCCCTTGGGCTGCCTGCGAGGGTCGGTTAGGTTCTCCTTACATCAGGTCACGGCAACAGTCCCGGTGCCGCCGCAGCTTCGGACTCCAGCACCCCGTTGCCTGTGCGGCAAGCGGGGTTGCGACCTGGACCATAAAGCCCGCGAAAACCAGCCGCTGATCGACGATCGGAAGAAGATGAATGGTTGGCGTTCCCAGTTGATGGCTGACCCCGGACCTGCACTGTGGCCGCTGCCGTGACGGTCGGCGCCGCCGCCCACGAGGGCGGCGGTCGCCCGAAGGTGCAGGTGACGCCGGTGCGCGCAAGCCTCCGTCGGCATCGAGGCCGGACCTCACACCGACGGTCGAGGCCTCGCGGACCACCGGGCCGGGACGGCCGAATGGCACCAGCGGGCTCGGCACCGCGCAGCCCCCGATATCACTCCCCCCACACGCCCGTTGCCGTCGAATCCCGTCGGGCGCGCCGCTCTCCGCGGCGGGCCGAAAACGGCTGCCACGGCCGGGAATTCGCGCCTTCTACCAACGAGGTCTATCGTGACAATGATAAAGAATCGCACGTCGGTCCTCGTCCTCGAAGGAAATTCGCTGCTGCGCCAAGGACTGCACGCCTTCCTCTCCGCCGAGCCCGACCTGGTCGTACGCGCGACGGTGGGCACCGTGGACGAGGCGCTGGAGGTGCTGTCCGAACACCACGTCGACGTGGTGCTGTTCGGGGTGGGCGACTCGCACGCGGCCACCGAACAGGCCCTGGGCCGGCTGCTCCCCCGCGGCGCCCGCTGCCGGGTGGTCGTGCTGAGCAAGCGCGAGCGGCCGGGCGAGGTGGAGATGTACCTCGGCTTCGGAGTGAGTGCCTACCTGCGCGAGGACGTCACCAGCGACTGCCTGGTGTCCGTGGTCCGGGGGCTGGCCGTCAACCGGGAGCGGGTGTACATCATGGCCTCCCGCTCCGGCATCGACTGGATGACCGGGCCACGCGGATCCCAACTCTCCTCACGGGAGCGGGAGATCATGGGACTTGTGGCGAACGGCCTGAGCAACTCCGCCATCGCCGGCCACCTCAGCATCGCCCCCGGCACCGTTAAACGCCACCTCAGGAACGTCTTCGTGAAACTCAACGCGGTCTCCCGGATCGATGCCGTCAACAAGGCCAGGGCTGCCTCCCTGCTGGTGCCACTAGGCTGAGCCGGCCGGCTGCTGGCCGAGTTCCATCACCTGCCCGGCACTCGGCCGACGCGGCTCCCGCAGCCGCGAGATTCCACTGAGCAGATCGTCGTGCAGCTCCCGCAACGGCTGCGACGGGTAGATGCCCAGGTCCTCGTCGAGCTTGCGGTAGAGCGACCGGTAGACGTGCAGGGCCTCACTGCGTCTGCCGGCACAGTCGAGCGCGAGCATGAGCTGCTCGTGAAACCACTCGTTGAGCGGGTGGTGGAGCGTCAACGCCCGTAGCTCCGGTATGAGTTCCCGGTGCCGGCCGATCTGCTGATCGGCCAGGATGCGGTTCTCCAGCGCGCGCAGGCGCATCTCCTCCAGGACGGCCACGTGGCCGGCGAGCGCCCTGCCGACGGGGATGTCCGCCAGCGCGCCACCACGCCACAGGCTCAGCGCCTGGCCCAACCGGTCCGACGCCGCCTCGGGGTGGCCGTCGGCCAGCAGGCGGGCGCCCTCGTTGTAGAGCCGCTCGAAGTCCTGGGAGTCGAGCTCCTCCTCGCCCAGGAGCAACAGGTAGCCCGGCGCCTTGGTGAGGATGAAGTCGCGGCCCTCCACCCGACCGAGTTTGCGGAGTTGGTAGATGTAGGTCTGCGCGGTGGTCACCACCGTGCGCGGAGGATTGTCGCCCCATATTTCCTCGATCATGACGCCGAGGTCGACGATCCGATTGGCGTGCATCACCAGGATGGCCAGCGTCCACCGGACCTTCAGCGCGCTGGGTGTGCACGTGGTTCCCGCATCGAGGACTTCCATCGGGCCGAGAACATTGAACCTCATGACGCCTCCGATTTCGCCGAGATAATCACTCGACTCCTGTATATCCACGCTTCGATCAACGACTCAAGGGGACTGCGCGCAAGGTGGCACTACTGCTATTCCCAGGCGCTCGGCACGGTTGTTCCAAAAGGAATACTCCCCCGCCGATCGACGGGGGTCGATCGGCGGTCGGATCGTCAAGTGCTGTTAGACTGCGACAGGTTGGACTACTGTCACGACACGAGGAGAATGACGTGCCCCGAAAGATCCGTGTTGCTCCGGTTGTGCAAGCGAAGACCGAAGAACTAGGGGAAGCACGTCATGTCAAGCGTGAACATCGGAATCCTGGCCCATGTCGACGCCGGTAAGACCAGCCTGACCGAGCGGCTGCTCTACACCGCCGGCGTCATCGACCGGATCGGCAGCGTCGATCGCGGCGACACTCAGACCGACTCCCACGACATGGAGCGGCAGCGCGGCATCACCATCCGGTCGGCGGTGGTGTCCTTCACCGTCGGCGATGTGAAGGTCAACCTCATCGACACCCCCGGCCACCCGGACTTCATCTCCGAGGTGGAGCGGGCCCTCGGCGTGCTCGACGGCGTGGTGCTCGTCATCTCCGCGGTGGAGGGCGTCCAGGCCCAGACCCGCCTGCTGATGCGCACGCTGGTCAAGATGCGCATGCCGGTGATCCTCTTCGTCAACAAGATCGACCGCATGGGCGCCCGCCACGACGACCTGCTGGAGTCGATCCGCTCCGAACTCACGCCCGCCATCGTCCCGATGAGCAGGGTGGAGAGGGTCGGTACGCCGCAGGCGAGCGCCGCGGCCCGCCGGATCGCGGCGGGGGGCACGGAGGAGGAGGCGGGGGACGACTTCGCCACCGAACTGGCCGACGTCCTGGCCGAGCACGGCGACGCGTTCCTGGCGCGCTACCTCGACGACGAGGCGGCGCTGACCGAGCAGGATTACACGACCGAGCTGGCCCGGCAGACCGGCTCGGCGCAGTTGTACCCGGTGTTCTTCGGCTCGGCCGTGGCCGGCGTCGGCATCACCGACCTGATGGACGGGATCACCAGCCTGTTTCCGGTCAATCACGGTGGCTCCGGCGATGCGCTGCGCGGAACGGTGTTCAAGATCGAACGCGGCTGGGCCGGCGAGAAGGTCGCCTATGTCCGGCTGCACACGGGAGCGCTCAAGGGCCGCACCAAGGTCTCCATCCACCGGCAGGACCAGCACGGCGCCGTCGTCGAGCTGCCCGGCCGGACGACCGTGGTCGAGGTGTTCGACCGGGGCTCCGCGGTGGTCGAGGCGCCGGCGTCGGCCGGTGACATCGCCAAGGTCTGGGGGCTCAAGGGCATCCGGATCGGGGACCAGCTCGGCACCGCCGAGGGGCTGCGCGGGCAGCACCTGTTCGCGCCGCCGAGCCTGGAGACCGTGGTCAGGGCGACGAGGTCCGGCGCGATGCCCGAACTCTACGAGGCCCTGCTGCAGTTGGCCGACCAGGACCCGTTCATCAACGTCCGCAAGAACGACGAGGAGCAGGAGGTCTCGGTCTCCCTCTACGGGGAGGTGCAGAAGGAGGTCATCAAGGCGACGCTCGCCGAGGACTACAAGCTGGACGTGGTGTTCGAGGGCACCCGGATCATCTGCGTCGAGCGGCCGATCGGGGTCGGTGAGTCGGCGGAGGAGATCGACTACCGGAGCAAGACCTACTTCTGGGCCACGGTCGGGCTGCGGGTGGAGCCCGGAGAGCCCGGCTCGGGGGTCGTCTTCCGGCGGTCGGTCGAGTTGGGTTCGCTGCCGTACGCCTTCCACAAGGCGGTGGAGGAGGCGGCGCGTTCGACGCTCCAGCAGGGACTGTGCGGGTGGGAGGTGCTCGACATCCTGGTGACGCTGACCCACACCGGGTTCGCCAGCCCGGTCAGCGCGGCGGGCGACTTCCGCAAGCTCACCCCGCTGGTGCTGATGAACGCGCTCAAGCAGGCCGGGACGCAGGTGTTCGAGCCGGTGAACAGGTTCGAACTGGAGGTGCCGGCCGAGAACGTCAGCACCGTCCTGTTGAACCTGGTGGAGTGCGGTGGCACGCCGGAGACGACGAAGGCGCAGGGCAGCACCTGCCTGGTGGAGGGCACCATCCCGGCCCGCACGGCGCAGGAGTTCGAGCAGCGGCTGCCGGGGCTGAGCCAGGGTGAGGGAGTGTTGGTCACCCGGTTCGACAGCTTCCAGCCGGCCGTCGGCGCGGCCCCGAGCCGCCGTCGGACCGACACCAACCCGCTGGACCGCAAGGAGTACATGCTGCGGATGTTCGGCCGGATCTGACCACAGGGCCGCACGCCCGACAGGTCCCGATCACCCCACGGTGGTCGGGACCTGTCGCATACCGGCCGCGCTGAATTCGGCGGCCGCGGCCGTCAATCGAGCAGTGCCACCGCCCGAGTCCAACCCGCGCCCGCGCCGACGATTTTGACCGGAAGCGCGTGTACGGTGAATCCGGTCGGCGCGGGCAGCGCACCCAGATTGCACAGCCGCTCGATCTGACAGTATTCCCGCTGCCGCCCCGCGAAATGCGCGGGCCAGAGCACGGAACGGTCGCCGGAACGCCGGAACTCCGAGAGCATGTGCGTGAAAGGGGCGTCCAGGCCGAAGGCGTCCGTCCCGATGAGCCGCACCCCGAGGTCGAGCAGTAAGTTGGTCGCCTCACCGTCCAGGCCGGCGAACTCGGTGAAGTACTCCGGTGTTCCGGCGAGCTGGTCGGCGCCGGTGTGCAGGAGCACGATGTCCCCGGCGCGCGGGCAATGGCCGATGTCGTCGAATGCCCGCCGCAGTCGGTCCGCGCCGATCGTACCGACCCCGGTGTCGGTCAGGTCGAGGACGACTCCCGGGCCGATGAACCAGTCCAACGGCAACTGGTCGATGTCGCGCGGAATTCCGTACGCCGTCTTGGTGCCGTAGTGCGACGGCGCGTCGACGTGGGTGCCGGTGTGGGTGGTCAGGGTCAGGGTGTCGAGGGAGAGCAGTTCTCCGTCGGGCAGGTCGGCGATGTCGAACTCGATGCCGTGGTTGCGGAGCATCCCCTCGGCCATGTGCCGCGCGCCGTCGGCCGGCGTCAGTACCTCGTGACGGATCCCGTCCACCTCCCAGGCGCCGCCGTCGATCGCCGAGGACAGGTCAATGATGCGCACTGGTGGTCCCTTCCGGTAGCAGGGCGCAGGCCTGGAGGACCTGGCGGAACCGGCCCGGGCCGCGGTCCCGGGCGGCGACGTAGCCGTCCGGCCTGATCAGCAGGAACTCCCCGGGCGCCAGACCCAGGGCACGACGCAGCGCGCCGTCGGTGTCCGCGTCGGAGTGACCGTCGGCGTCGGAGTGACCGTCCGCGTCGGAGCTACCGTCGGCGTTCGCGTCGGACAGCACCCGTACCGAGACGGCCGCGCCGAACAGCCGGTCCACCTGCTCCACCGCCTCCCGGTGGGCGGCGCGCCCGGTTGCCGGCTCGGCGGCCAGCAACGTCCATCGGGGATCGGCGAGTTCGGCACGGAGAGCGGCCCCGCCGGGGTGCCCGCCTGCCGTGCCGGCGGCGCAGCCCACCCGGTCCCCGGGCCTGATCCCACCGGTGGCGTCGGTCGCCAGGGTGAGCGGGCTGTCCGGGTAGGCCAAGCCCAGCCCGCAGAAGCCGCGGATCATCTTGCCCTCGACCCGGCGCTTCAGCGGCGGCACCGCGCGCAGCACGGCGGTGCCGACGGTGAGCAGGGCCGGCCCCAGCACGGTGCGCAGCGAGACCAGCGCGGTGGCCGTCCTGGTGGAGCGCAACAGGACGGCCCCGGTCGGCACCCGCTCGGCGTCGTAGCTGTCGAGCAGGTGGGGCCCGGCGTGACCGCGCGTCACGTCCGCCAGCTTCCAGGCGAGGTTGTAGGCGTCCTGGATGCCGCTGTTCATGCCCTGCCCGGAGGCGGGGCTGTGCACGTGCGCGGCGTCGCCGGCGAGGAAGCAGCGTCCCGAGCGCATCCGGGTGATCTGGCGCTGCTGCACGGTGAACACCGAGAGCCAGCTGGGCGCGCCGACCGTGACCGGCCGGCCCAGCGCCCGGCCGATCTTGGCGGTCAGCCTGCGCCGGACGACCTCGGGGTCGTCGGCTCCGCCGGTGTCCCTGGTGTCCACCACGCGCCACTTGCCCGGTTCGGGGAAGGGCACCAGCAGCAGCGTTCCCGGGTCGGTGTGCAGCAGGTGGTTGCTGTCCGGCGGCAGGTCGGCGTCGATCGTGACGTCGGCGTTGAGCCACTCCTGGGTGGTGTCCCCGATCAGCCGCATGCCGAGCTGGCGCCGGACGGTGCTGCGCCCGCCGTCGGCACCGATCAGCCAGGGCACCGGCGTCTCCTCGACCCGCCCGTCGGGGTGGCGCAGGGTGACCAGCGCGGCGTCCGTCTCGGAGCGGACGCCGACCAGTTCGACGCCCCATTCGACGGTGACGCCGTACCGCGCGGCGCACTCGCGCAGCACGCGTTCCGTCACCACCTGGTCCACCATCAGGCTGAATGGGTAACCGGTGGGCATCGTCTCGTAGTTGGTGTCGAATCGAACCAGGGTGCGGCCCCGGCGGTGCATGGTGAAGTGGGTGACACGTCGGCCCAGCGGGAGCAGCCGGTCGAGCGCTCCCATCTGGTCGAGCACCTCCATGGTCCGGGCGTGCACCGCGAGCGCCCGGCTGCTGGTGGCCGGGCCGTCGGCGGCGTCGATCAGCCGTACCCGTACGCCGCGTCGGGCGAGCTCGTGGGCCGCGGTGAGCCCGACCGGGCCGGCGCCGGCGATCAGGACGGACGGTGCGGGGTCAGCCATGGCGTTCCTCGGCGAACCGCTTGGCCAGCGCCAGGGTGGCGCGGCTGTTGCCGCCCGCGGCGGAGCGGATGAACGTCCGGGCGGAAGCAGTGGTCGCCTCGGGGCCCAGGACGGCGGGAATCGCCTCGGGGTTGAGCACGACGGCGTGCCAGGACGTCACCCGGACGCCGTGCCCGGTCTGCTCGAAGGTCCACCGGCCGGTGTGGGCGGACATCATCGACGGTGTGCGCAGCTGCTTGTAGGCGATGGCGGTGCCGGGGAAGCAGATCCGGATCGACTCGGTGGTGTGCTCGGAGCCGTCCGCGGTGCGGGTGTCCATCGCCATGTGCTGGATGCCGGGGACGTCCTCGCGCAGGTCGAGGCGGGCCACGTGGGGCAGCCGGTCCGGCCACTCGGCGGCTTCGTGGAGGAAGCCGTAGACGGTCTCCAGCGGCGCGTCGACCAGCACCGAGTCCTCGAACTCGAATTCCAGGTCGGCGAGCGCCGACCAGCTCTCGGCGAGGGCCTTGATGTTGCCGAGTTCGGTTCGACTGTTGCGGTCGGTGGCCCGGGTGATCCACTCGACGCCCTGTGGGTCGTCGTCGACCGCGGTGAACTCGTGGGTGAGCGTCAGGGTGGCGCCGCCGGGCCGCTCGTGGACCTGCCACTCCCCCGCCATCGAGGCCACCGGCGGCGAGGAGACCTCCTGCCGGAACCGGATCCGCCGGCGGCCGCCGTCCAGCTCGCGGCGTGAAGTCCAGTGCTTCACCTCGCCGTTGGCGCCGGCCCAGATCCGCAGCCGCTCGGTGTCGGCCGTCAGGGCCTCGTGCTCCACGTGCAGGGTGGGTCCGAACCGCCGTGGCCACGCCAGGGCGTCGGCGATGACGGCGTAGACGACGTCGGCGGGGGCGGCCACGTCGATGTCGTGGGTGGTGTGCTGTGTGCGGGTCATCCGTCGACCAGCCTTCCGTCGGTGGGTTCAGTAGATGCCGAGGCCGCCGCAGACGTTGATCGCCTGCGCGGTGATGGAGGCGGCGGCGGGGGTGGTCAGGTAGTCGACCATGCCCGCCACCTCCTCCGCGGAGGAGTAGCGGCCGAGCGGGATCTTCTGCTCGAACCGGGCGAGCACGTCCTCCTCGCTGGTCTCCCAGGTGGCGGCGTACGCCTGGCGGACCCGCACCGCCATCGGGGTCTCGACATAACCGGGGCAGACCGCGTTCACGGTGGTGCCGGTGGCGGCGAGCTCCTTGGCGAGCGCCTTGGTGAAGCCGATGACGCCGGCCTTGGACGCCGAGTACGGAGCCCCGAGCGGGACGCCCTGCTTGCCTCCGGTGGAGGCGACGGTGATGATCCGCCCGTGGCCGGCCCGCTCCATGCCGCCGGTGGTCAGCACCTCCCGGGTGACCCGGAAGACGCTGGTGAGGTTGGTCTCGATCACGTCGTTCCACAGCTCGTCGCTGATGGCCGAGGTGACGCCACCGCCGTTGCGCCCGGCGTTGTTGATCAGCACGCCGATCGGACCGAACCGGTCCACCGCGGTCCGGACCGCCGTGGCGACGTCCTCCTGGGAGCGGACGTCGGCGGGTACGCCGTCGACCTCGTACCCCTCGCCGCGCAGCCGCGCGACCGTCTCCGAGACGTCCTTCGCGGTGCGGGCGCAGATGAAGACGCGCAGGCCTCGCTGGGCCAGGCGGACGGTGCTGGCCAGTCCGATCCCGCTGGTCGCCCCGGTCACCAGGGCGACCCCGGTGGTTGTCTCGGTGCTCATCGCATCAGTCTCCGATTCAGAGTTCCCGGGCTCGTTCAGGCCCCTCGGCCCGACCCTGCACCGCCGGCTTCGACTCCCGTTGGAGCGCGCCCGCGCGGCCCGCGCTCGAACCGGATTCGAAACGGGGGTGCGAACGTCGTCGCCGTACCGATCCCCAACCGCCCGAGGAGGGCCCGAGCATGACCGAATCGCTCTACGAGGAGGTCCAGCACTTCTACGGGCGGCAGATGCGCCACCTGGACGAGGGCGAGGTCACCCAGTGGGCCGCGACCTTCACCGAGGACGGCGTGTTCGCCGCCAACGCCCGCCCGCACCCGCAGGAGGGCCGGGGGAGCATCGAGCGCGGCGCCCACGAGGCGGCGGCGCGCCTGGCCGCCGCCGGGGTCCAGCACCGGCACTGGCTCGGCATGCTGGAGGTCGCCGAGCAGCCGGACGGCACCGTGCTCGCCAGGACCTACGCGCTCATCATCGCCACGCCCAAGGGCGGTGCGGCCGCCGTGCACCTGAGCACCAGCTGCGAGGACCGGCTGGTGCGGGTGGCCGGGGAGCTGAAGGTCCGCCACCGCCAGGTGTGCCGGGACGACCTGCCGGCCGCCTGAGAGGAGACCCCGACATGGCTACCTCTGCGGACAGTACGACCTTCGGCGCGCCGCTGGACACCGTGTCGGAGCTGATCGGCGGCCCCCGGATCGACGACCTGCTCCGACGCTCGGCCCGGCGCTCGCCCCGGCACCCGGCGCTGGTCGCCGACGGCGAGGTCCTCGACCACGCCGGGCTCGACGGACGGGTGACCCGCTGCGCCGAGGCGCTGCGCGGCGCGTTCGGCGGCCCGGAGACGGTGATCGCGATCGCCGCCGAGCTCACCGTGGACTTCGCCGTCACCTTCCTGGCGATCTCCCGCTCCGGCAACACCAGCGCCATGTTCAACCCGTTGATCTCGGACGACGCCCTGGTGCACGTCCTGAACGCGTGCGGTGCGCGGGCGGCGGTGCTGTCGCCCCGGATGCACCGCCGGATCGAGGCGGTGCGGCACCGGGTCCCGGCGCTGCGGCAGATCGTGGTGACCTCGGACGCGGGCGACGGCACACCGGTGCTGGACGAACTGCCCCGGGCGGCCGTCCCGGACGGCGAGGCCGCGCGGACCGCCTGCCTCCAGTTCACCAGCGGTACCACCGGCGCTCCCAAGACGGTGCGGCTGAGCCACGACAACCTCCTGGTGAACGCCGCGCAGTCGGCGCACGCCCACCAGCTGGGCGCGGACTCGGTCTCGCTCGACAACCTGCCCTCGTTCCACCTCATGCACCTGAACACCGCGCTGGCGGTCGGCGCGACCCTTCTGCTCTGCCCGGCGGAGGACCAGGAGGCGATGGTGGAGCTGGCCCGCGCCTGGCGGGCCAGCCACCTGTACAGCCTCCCGGTGCGGCTGTCCCGGCTGGCCGGGGACCTGCGCCTGCCGGCCTTCCGGATCCCCTCGCTGCGGGCGGTACTGTCCGGCGGCTCCACGCTGCCGCCGCGCACGACGACGGCCCTGTCGGAGCACTTCGCCGTCCCGGTGGTCCAGGGCTACGGTCTCGCCGAGACCTCGCCCTCCACCCACTTCGACCTGCTGGACCGGCCGACCACCGGATCCTGCGGCCCGCCGGTGGCGGGAACGGGCTGCCGGATCGTCGACGTGCGGACCGGCGCGGTACTGCCGACGGGCGAGAAGGGCGAGATCCAGGTCAAGGGGCCCCAGCTGATGCTGGGCTACCTCGGCGCCGGGCACGGCGAGGCCGTGCGCCCGGACGGCTGGTTCAGCACCGGTGACGTCGGACGGGTCGACGAGGAAGGCCGGCTGTCCGTCGTCGACCGGATCAAGGACGTCTTCAAGTGCGACAACTGGCTCGTGTCGCCGACCGAGATCGAGCGGGTGCTGATGCGGCATCCGTCGGTCGCCGACTGCGTGGTCTTCGACTACCCCGACGAGCTGAGTGGCGCCGTCGCCGTCGGACTCGTCGTCCCGATGGGCGATGACGTCGACCCGGCCGCCCTGGCCGGCTTCGTCAACGCCCGACTGCCCTACTACGAGCACCTGCGGCACCTGTGGCTGGCGGAGAGCATCCCGCGCTCCGCCACCGGCAAGGTGCAGCGGCGCGATCTGCGCGACCGGCTGCTCGGCAAGCCCTGACCCACGACCGACCCAGGAGGACCAGCATGTTCACCTTCATCAACCGCTTCACCGTCACCGGTGACAAGACCGAGTTCGAGGCCGTCGTCGGGGAGATCACCGCGTACATGAGCGCCCAACCCGGCTTCCGCTCCCACCGGCTGTACCGCTCGGCCGCCGACGCGCAGGTCTACGTGGAGACCGCCGAGTGGGACGACGCCGTCTCGCACAAGCAGGCGACCGGCTCCCCGGAGTTCCGCTCGCGGGTCGGCCGGGTGATGGCGCTCGCCCAGGCCGAACCGGCCCCGTTCGACCTGATCACGCAGCACGGCGCCTGAGGAGGACGGCAGATGACGACGACCGGCGAAACCATTCCGCAGGCGGTGATCCGGCTGCGCGAGCTCGCGCTCAGCGCGGCCTGCGCCGCCTCCGTCCGCGCGGCGGCCCGGCTGGGCCTGGCCGACGCGCTCGGCGAGGAGCCCGCCACCGTGGCCGAGCTGGCCCGGGCCGTGGGCGCCCAACCGGACGCGCTGCAACGGCTGCTGCGCTCGCTGACGACCTACGACGTGTTCAGCGAGCGACCCGACGGCCGGTACGCGCACACCGACGCCTCGCGGCTGCTACGGGAGGACACCCCGCGCACCCTCAAGCACATGGTGCTCTGGGGCACCGAGCCGTGGACCTGGGAGCTGTGGGGGCACCTCGACGAGGCGGTCCGCACCGGCAAGGCCGTCTTCCCCGAGCTGCACGGCATGGACTTCTTCGACCACCTGCACGCCCACGCGCCCGAGTCGGCCGCGGTCTTCGACCAGGCGATGACCCAGTCGAGCCGGCTCTCCGCGCTCGCGCTGGCCGACCGGCTGGACCTGAGCGGGGTCGGCACGGTGGTGGACATCGCCGGCGGCCAGGGGCACGTCCTCGCCACGCTGCTGGAGCGCAATCCGGGGCTGCGCGGGACCCTGCTGGACCTGCCCGAGGTGGTGGCGGGGGCCGACCCGCGGCTGCGGCCGGGCGGCGCGCTCGCCGACCGGGCGACGCTGCTGGCCGGCGACTGCCGCCGGGAGGTCCCGGTCAAGGCCGACGTGTACCTGCTGAAGAACATCCTGGAGTGGGACGACGAGAGCACCGTCCTGACCCTGCGCAACGTGGCGGCGGCGGCGGAGCCGGGCAGCCGCGTCATCGTGGTCGAGAACCTGGTGGACGGAAGTCCCGAGATCAGGTTCACCACCGCGATGGACCTGCTGCTGCTGCTCAACGTCGGCGGCCGCAAGCACACCCAGGCCGGGCTGGTCGCCCTCGTCCGGGAGGCGGGTCTGGAGCCGACCGGGGTCCGCCCGGTCAACTCCTACCTGCACCTGGTCGAGAGCACGGTCCCGGACCGGGCCTGACGGACCGGGGTACGCGCGGCGTCGGTCCCCGAGAC